>JAAXVP010000085.1 GCA_013335435.1 Thiobacillus sp.
CCTCTCCCCCAGCCCCTCCCCCTCGCGGGGGGAGGGGTGCGCAGCTGCGCGGGTGAGGGTGGAGGTGGAAACGCCCGACTTGATGGTCATGCGGATCAAAGCAGGACCCGTTCGACCACGTCGCCCTGGTTCACCTTGGCGACGAAGTTCGCCATCCAGTCCTTGCCGAGCAGGTGCCGGGCCAGCTCGACGACGATGTAATCGGCCGTGGTGCCGGCCTCATCGCCATAGCGGGCCAGGCCTTGCAGGCAGGATGGGCAGGAGGTGACCAGCTTGACCGCGCTGCCCGGGCGGTCGGCGCGCAGGCCGTCGGCGACCCGGCGGATCTCCTCCGACTTGCGGAATTTCACCTGGGTGGCGATGTCCGGCCGGTTGGCCGCGAAGGTGCCGGCCTCGCCGCAACAGCGCTCGGTCAGCTTCACGTCCCCGCCCAGCAGGGTCTTGGCGGTGTTGAGCGGGCTGCCCAGCTTCATCGGCGTGTGGCAGGGGTCGTGGTACATGTAACGCACGCCGTCGACCCCTTCCAGCTTGACGCCCTTCTCGGCCAGGTACTCGTGGATGTCCATGAGCCGGCAGCCGGGGAATATCTTGCCGAATTCGTACTTCAGCAGCTGGTCCATGCAGGTGCCGCAGGACACCAGGACGGTCTTGATGTCCAGGTAGTTGAGGGTGTTGGCGACCCGGTGGAACAGGACCCGGTTGGCCGTGGTGATGGCCTCGCCGCGCTCGCGGTCGCCCACCGAGATCTGCGGGTAGCCGCAGCACAGGTAGCCGGGCGGCAGCACGGTCTGGGCACCGACCTCGTGCAGCATGGCCAGGGTGGCCAGGCCGACCTGGGAGAACAGCCGTTCGGAGCCGCAGCCGGGGAAATAGAACACCGCCTCGGTGTCGTCGCCGGTGCTGTCCTTGCCGCGCAGGACCGGCACCACCTTCGGGTCCTCCAGGCCGAGCAGGGCGCGCCCGGTCTTGTTGGGCAGGCCGCCGGGCAGGGGCCGGTTGAGGAAGTGGATAACCTGCTCGGCCACCGGCGGCCGGCCCACGGTGGCCGGCGGCAGGCGCTTCTGGCCGCGGTCCAGGGCCAGTCGGTGGACCAGTTGGTAGCCCAGGCGTTGGCCGAAATAGCCGAACTGGATCAGGCCCTTGCGCAGGAAGCGGATGGCGCGCTCGTCGGTGCTGTTGAGGAACCACTGGGCCAGGCTGCTCATCAGGCGCGACTTCTTCTTGCCCGTGGTCTTGAGCAGGTGGCGCATGGCCATGGAGACGTCGCCGAAGTCGATGTCGACCGGGCACGGGTTGAAGCACTTGTGGCACACCGTGCAATGCTCGGCGACGTCGTCGAACTCGTCGAAGTGGCGCAGGGAGACGCCGCGCCGGGTCTGCTCCTCGTACAGGAAGGCCTCGATCAGGAGCGAGGTGGCGAGGATCTTGTTGCGCGGCGAATAGAGCAGGTTGGCGCGCGGCACGTGGGTGTTGCAGACCGGCTTGCACTTGCCGCAGCGCAGGCAGTCCTTGATCGAGTCGGCGATGGCGCCGATCTCGGACTGCTCCATGATCAGCGATTCCGTTTCCAGGAGGCTGAAGCTGGGCGTGTAGGCGTTCGACAGGTCGCCGCCGTGGGCCAGCTTGCCCTTGTTGAAGTGGCCGTGCGGGTCGACCCGGCTCTTGTAGGCGGCGAAGGCGTGCAGGGTCGCCTCGGGCAGGTATTCGAGCTTGGTGATGCCGATGCCGTGTTCGCCCGAGATCACCCCGCCCAGGTCGACGGCCAGCTTCATGATCCGCGCCACCGCCGCGTTGGCGGCCGCCAGCATGGCGTAGTCGTCCGAGTTGACCGGGATGTTGGTGTGCACGTTGCCGTCGCCGGCGTGCATGTGCAAGGCGACGAACACGCGGCCCTTGAGCACCTGCTTGTGGATGCGGTCGCAGGCGATCAGGACCGGTTCGTACTCGCGCCCGGTGAACAGCTGGCGCAGTTCGGCACGGATCTCACGGCGCCAGGAGATTCTCAGGCTATGGTTTTGCACTGCCTGAAACACTGTGGCGATGTTCTGTGGTGCTAACTCGGCCGCAAGTGCTGGATCAAATGCTGGCAATATCTTATCGAGATTATCTAGGACTCCTGTCCAGTGGGCTCGGACCTTCTCGATCAGCTCCAGGGCGCGGCTGCGGCGCTCCTCGGTGAGCTGGGGATCGGCGCTGACGTCGTCCTCCTGCTCGTACAGGGGCAGGCTGCCCTTGAAGAAGGTCTCCAGGGCGGCCAGGAGGTCGAGCTTGTTGCCGATCGACAGTTCGATGTTGATCCGTTCGACGCCGTCGCTGTAATCGCCCAGGCGGTCGAGCGGGATGACCACGTCCTCGTTGACCTTGAAGGCGTTGGTGTGGGCGGCGATGGCGGCGGTGCGCGAGCGGTCGAGCCAGAACTTCTTGCGCGTCTCGGCGGTGCTGGCGATGAAGGCCTCGCCGCCCTTCGAACGTGCAACCCCGGCGACGTGGGCGGCGGCGGCGTCCACCGCGGCCTCGTCGTCGGCGGCCAGGTCGGCCAGCAGGATCATGCTCGGCCGGCCGGTCCGGCTCGACTTGGTGGCGTAGCCGACCGCCTTGATATAGCGGGCGTCCAGGTGCTCCAGTCCGGCCATCAGGCAGCCGCCCGGCTGGGTGTCCATGTGGTCCTTGATCTCGACGATGGCCGGCACGGCGTGGTGGATCGCGCCGAAGAACTCCAGGCAGACGGTGCGCACGTGCTTCGGCATCCGGTGCAGGATGAACGTCGCCTGGGTGATCAGGCCGTCGCAGCCTTCCTTCTGGATGCCGGGCAGGCCGGCCAGGAACTTGTCGGTGACGTCCTTGCCCAGGCCCAGCTTGCGGAAGGTGGCGCCGGGGATCGCCAGGATCTCGGTGCCCTTAGGCTTGCCGTCGGCGGTGAAGCGGCGCAGTTCGAAGCGGGCGGTCTCGACGTCGTGGATCTTGCCCAGGTTGTGGTCCAGGCGCACCACCTCCAGCCAGTCGGCGTCCGGGGTGACCATCTTCCAGGCGGCCAGGTTGTCGAGGGCGGTGCCCCACAGCACGGCCTTCTTGCCGCCGGCGTTCATGGCCACGTTGCCGCCGATGCAGGAGGCGTCGGCCGAGGTCGGGTCGACCGCGAAGGCCAGTCCGGCGCGCTCGGCGTCTTCCATGACCCGGCGAGTGACCACGCCGGCGCCGCAGCGGATCACCGGGGTGGCGGCCGCGTGGCCGGGCAGGACGACCTGCTCGATGGCCGACTTCCAGTCCAGCTTCTCGGTGTTGATGACCGCGGCCTTCGGCGTCAGCGGCACCGCGCCGCCGGTGTAGCCGGTGCCGCCGCCGCGCGGGATGACCGTGAGCCCCGCCTCGATGCAGGCCTGCACCAGGGCCGGTATCTCGTCCTCGGTGTCCGGGTAGAGCACCACGAAGGGGTATTCGACGCGCCAGTCGGTGGCGTCGGTGACGTGGGCGACGCGAGCGTAGCCGTCGAAGGCGATGTTGTCCTTGCGGGTGACGTGGGCCAGGCGGTGCTGGAGGTCGCGGCGCAGGTTGGCGGCCTCGGCGAAGCGGGCGGCGAAGGCGTCGACCGCCTGGTTGGCCTTCTCCAGGAGGGCGCCGACCCGTTCGTTGCCCTGGCGCCGGGCCTCGATCTCGCGCAGGCGATGGCGCAGGGCCTCGATCAGGAGGTCGCGCCGCTTCGGGTTGGCGAGCAGGTCGTCTTCCAGGTAGGGGTTGCGCGACACCACCCAGATGTCGCCCAGGACTTCGAACAGCATGCGCGCGGAGCGGCCGGTCCGGCGCTCGGCGCGCAACTCCTCGATCAGGCGCCAGCCTTCCCGGCCGAGCAGGCGCAGGGCGATCTCGCGGTCGGAGAACGAGGTGTAGTTGTAGGGGATTTCGCGGATACGTTCGCTGGACATGGGGCCAGGAGCCTACTTACATAGGCTCTAAAGTTTGCAAGAGCGGATTTTATCGCACACCGGGGCATTTATGACCCCGTTGTCCGGTAGGGAAAATGCCTCTTTGTTCGCCTATGGGTCTAAAATGGCCCAGTTCATTCAACCCGCCATCCCATGATCGGTCTTCTAATCGTCGCCCATGGCAGTCTGGGCGAGAGTCTCATCCAGTGCGCCACCTATGTCCTCGGCAAGCGGCCGGAGGGATTGCGTGCCCTGGATCTGATGGCCTATCCGGATGCCGAGACCATGCTGGCGGTGGCCAGGCAGCACATCGATGAGCTGGCCCAGGGCAACGAAGGCGTCCTGGTCCTGGCCGACGTCTACGGCGCGACGCCTTGCAACACCGTGTGCAAGCTGCTGCGTCCGGGCCGGGTGGAGAGTGTCGCCGGGGTCAACCTGCCGATGCTGCTGAAGGTGCTCAACTACCGCACCGAACCGCTCAACCTGCTCGCCGACCGTGCCGCTTCGGGCGGCCAGAATGGCGTCTTCCACATCCGTTTCGACCATTGCGATGCTTGAGCGCGAGGTCGAGATCGTCAACAAGCTGGGCCTGCATGCGCGCGCCTCGGCCAAGCTGACCCAGACCGCCGGCAGCTTCCAGTCCGAGGTCTGGCTGTCGCGCAACGGCCGCCGGGTCAACGGCAAGAGCATCATGGGCGTGATGATGCTGGCGGCCGCCAAGGGCACCACCATCCGGATCGACGTCGAGGGACCGGACGAGGCGGCGGCCATGCAGGCCCTGGTCGATCTGATCGCCGACAAGTTCGGGGAGGGCGAGTGACCTTCACCCTGCATGGCATCGGCATCGCCGGCGGCTTCAGCATCGGCCGTGCCCAGTTGTATTCCCACGACCGCCTGGAGGCGCCGCGCCATCAGGTGCAACCGGACGATATCGAGTCGGAAGTGGCGCGCTTCGACGCGGCCATCATCGAGGTGCGCTCGGAGTGCGAGCACCTGCGCGACCATCTCCCCGAGGGGGCGCCGGCCGAACTGGCGGCCTTTCTCGACCTGCATCGCCTGATCCTGGAAGACTCCATGCTGTCCCAGGTGCCCAAGGACCTGATCCGGGCCACCGCCTGCAACGCCGAATGGGCCCTGGCGCAGCAGACCGAGGCCTTGCTGGCGCAGTTCGACAGCATCGAGGATGTCTACCTGCGCGAGCGTCGCCAGGACGTCAAGCAGGTCGCCGACAAGGTGCTCAAGGCCCTGCTCGGTCACCCGAGCCTGGCGCCGGTCAAGGTTACGGAAGAGCCCACCATCCTGGTCGCCCACGACCTGACCCCGTCCGACATGGTGCTGTTCAAGCGCAGCGCCTACGCCGGCTTCATCACCGACCTGGGCGGCACGACCTCGCACACCGCGATCCTGGCGCGCAGCCTGGGCATCCCGTCGGTGATGGCCCTGCACAATGCCCGTGCCCTGGTCCAGGAAGGCGACCTGATCATCGTCGACGGCAATGCCGGGGTGGTCATCGTCGACCCGGACGCGGACATCCTCGAGGAATACCGGCTGCGCCAGAACCAGTGGCGCCTGGAGCAGCAGAAGCTCAAGCGCCTGAAGAGCAGCCCGTCGGCGACCCTGGACGGCACGGCCGTGGAACTGATGGCCAACATCGACCAGCCCGAGGACGTCAAGGAGGCGGTGCAGGAGAATGCCGCCGGCATCGGCCTGTTCCGCAGCGAGTTCCTGTTCATGAACCGTTCCGACCTGCCTTCCGAGGACGAGCAGTTCGAGGCCTACCGCAAGGTGGTCAAGGCCATGAAGGGCAAGCCGGTGGTGATCCGCACCCTGGACATCGGCGCCGACAAGTCGCCGGCCTGGCTGCACGCGGACAGCGTCAACCCGGCCCTGGGCCTGCGTGCCATCCGCCTGTGCCTGGCCGAGCCGCCCATCTTCATCGCCCAGTTGCGCGCCATCCTGCGCGCCGGCAAGCATGGACCGGTGCGTATCCTGATCCCCATGCTGGCCAGCCTGACCGAGCTCGACCAGGTCCTGGAACTGATCGACGTCGCCAAGGCCAGCCTGGAGAAGGACGCCATCCCCTACGGCAAGGACGTCCGGATCGGCGGCATGATCGAGGTGCCCGCGGCGGCCCTGGCGGCGGAATGGTTCGCGCGCAAGCTCGATTTCCTGTCCATCGGCACCAACGACCTGATCCAGTACACCCTGGCCATCGACCGCACCGACGACACCGTCGCGCACCTGTACGATCCCCTGCATCCCGGCGTGATCCAGCTGATCGCCCATACCCTCAAGGTCGGCCAGCGCCTGAAATGCCCGGTGTCGGTGTGCGGCGAGATGGCGGGCGATCCGAAGCTGACCCGCTTGCTGCTCGGCCTCGGCCTGCGCAGCTTCTCCATGCACCCGGCCCACCTGATGGCGGTCAAGCAGCAGGTCATGCACAGCCACGTCGCCAGCCTGGCGCCGATGGCGGCCAAGCTGGCCAAGGCCGGCCGGCCGGAACGCATCCAGGCCTACCTGGAACGCATCAACGCCTGACTCAGCCCTTTAGCGCCTCGGCCAGGTCATCGCCGAGGTCGCGCAGTTCGTCCTCGTCCAGGCCCAGGTAGGCAACGGCCTTGCCGTACAGTTCGCCGACCTCGTGGTCTGCCTCGCCGCGCAGGCCACTGAGCAGATGTTCGGCCACCTGGGTGACGGCGATCAGGTCGCGCGACTCTGCCGCCAGGCCGGCCAGGCCGGGCTCGTAGAGGTCGGGATCGTGATGGTGGCGGATGGCGTCGCCCAGGTTCCTGGGCAGGCCCCAGTTGCGCGCCAGCAGGGCGCCCACGACGGCGTGGCTACAGTGGTAGCGGGCATTCTCGGCCTCGACCAGGGAGCGCTCGGGCGGTTGCTCCAACAGCCCGGCGTAGTCGGGGAAGCGGCGCATCAGCACCGGGATGGCGGCATCGTGGAACAGGCCGTAGGTATAGGCCAGGTCGGCCGGTATGCCGCGCAGCTTGCGGGCGACCATGCCGGAGGCCAGGGCGGTGCCGGCCGAGCGGCTCCAGAACTGGTCCAGGAAATCGGCCGGCAGGGCGTCCGCCATGCTGTTGCGCAGGGAGACCGCGACCACGATGCAGATGATGTTGCGGGTGCCCAGCCTGGCAATGGCCTGGCCGACGTTGTCGGTGACCGAGCCGCGCCGGAACAGCACCGAATTCGCCATCTTGAGGGCGAAGGCGGACATGCCGACGTCGCCGGCGATGATCCGGGTGAGGACGGTGATGTCCGGGCTGTCCTTCTGGGCCTCGGCCATGACCGCGGCGACCGTGGCCGGGCAGGGCGGGATGTCGATGCCGGCCAGGGCATGGTTCATCTCGTCGAATGTCAGTTCATGCGAACGTGGCGTGTCCATCGCACGTTCCTCCCTGTTTATCGTTTGGCTATAAAGGCGTTTACTTACAAGGCATAGCGGGCGAAGACCTGGCTGCCGTTATCTAGATAGGTTACTTCCCGGCACAGGCTCTTGACCAGATGGATGCCGCGGCCGTGGCTCTGGTACAGGCTCAGGTTGTCGTCCGGGGCATCGATATAGGCGTGGTAGTCGAAACCGCCGCCGCTGTCGCGTATCTTGATGTCCAGGACCGGCTGCCGGTCGGGTTGGTGGAGGTGGAAACAGATGTCGATGCGGCCGTCGTGCAGTTCGCCCAGGCGCCGCTCGCGTTCCTCCAGATAGCGCTCGAAGCCGCCTTCCTGGTTCTTGACCGCCGAGTCCAGGCGCAGGACGCCATGGTCGAGGGCGTTGTTGAATAGTTCCGAGACGATCAGGAACATCTGGCCCTGGTGCGGTTGCAGGCCCTTGATCTGGCCCATGAAACCGAGCATTGCCGGCACCACGTCGATGTTGCGCAGTTCCGCCGCACCCCAGCTCAGGTCCATGCGCCATTCCGAGATGTCCTGCTCGGCGGCCGTGCCGGCCTGGGGGGAGCGCAGGGTGTGCCGGCGTTCGATCGGCACCTGCACGACGAGTGCCGACAGGTCGTCGTGTTCGACCCGGCCGGCCAGTTGCCGGTTGACCCCGTCCTCGATGGCGAACAGGCGCTCGCCCGGCATTGCCGTCCGCAGCAGGTCTTCCAGGCCTTGCTGGTTGAGGCGCTGGCCGGCATGGTTCTCGGCTTCGATGATGCCGTCGGAAACCATGACCAGCTCGCCGGCCTGGCCGTAGTTGATGATTTCGGTGGTGCCCGAGAACAGCCCGGCCGGCAGGATGCCGAGGGGCGGGTGGCGCGACGGCCAGCGCATGGCGATGTTGCCGTCGTTCTCGACCAGCAGCACGTCCGGGTTGCCGCCGTTCCAGATCTCGATGGTCTGGTTGCGCGTGTCCACCGCCGCCAGCGAGGCGGCCACGAAGCGGTCGATGGGCAGGAAGGACTTCAGCTTGGCGTTCAGTTCCTCGGCGATGGTGTGGATGGGGAAGCCCTTGAACACCATGCCGCTGAACACCTGGGTCAGCGGCAGGGCGGTGAGGGCGGCCGACAGGCCATGGCCGGCGGCATCGGCGAGCATGACGTAGAGGATGTCGCCGGGGCCGCGCGCGGCGCACACGAGGTCGCCGCTGAAGCTGAGGGCGGGGGTGTTGAGCCACTTGATCATGGGGTCGCGCAGGCCCTTGGAATCGAGCAGGCGACCGATGATGTGCTGGCCCAGCTTGTTCTGTTCCTCCGCCTCGTCGCGCCAGGCCGCCAGTTCGCGGGCATAGCTGCGACTCTGCTCCTGCATGGCCAGGGCGCGGGCATAGCCGTTGATCTTGGCCCGGATCACCTGCAGGTTGGCCGGCTTGACCATATAGTCGTCGCCGCCGATCTCCAGACCCTTGAGGATGTCCTGGATGCTGTCCAGGGCCGAGAAGAAGACGATCGGCACCCAGCGGTCGCAGGGCAGTTCGCGGATCCGGCGCGCCGCCTCGATGCCGTCCATGCGCGGCATCATGATGTCCATGAAGATCAGGTCGGGGGCTTCGGCCCGGTATTTCTCGATCGCCTCGATGCCGTCGGCGGCGCTTACCACGTCGTGGCCGAGTTTGCGCGCGACCGCCTCCAACTGCTTGACGTTGGTGATGGTGTCGTCGGCGACCAGTATCTTGAGCGGCTTGGCCTGCGAGCCCGGCATGGCAGTCTGGGACATCCTAGACGATGGCGAACAGCTTGCCGAAGTTGGCGATCTCCAGGACCTGCTTGACCGAGCCGGTCAGGTTGGTCAGCTTCACCTTCTTGCCGCCGGCCTCGGCCTTCTCGCGCAAGAGCAGGAGCATGCCCAGGGCGGACGAGTCGAGGTAGTCGACCCGGCCGAAGTCGATCAGGATCTCGCGCACCTCCGGCTTCGCCAGGACGGCGTCGTAGGCGGTGCGGAAGTCGCGGTGGGAATGGAAGTCGAAACGGCCCTCCAGGCTCAGGCGGGCGACGTTGTTTTCGGTCTTCTCGGTGATCATCATGGTCAGGTTCTCCTAGCTTGGGCGGGCGGCATCAGGACAGGCGTTTGAGGATACACCCGGCGATATTGGGCAGGGCTGCGATTTCCTGGACGGCGCCGATGTCCACGGCCGCCTTGGGCATGCCGTAGACCACGCAACTGGCCTCGTCCTGGGCAATGGTCCAGGCGCCGGCCTGGCGCATTTCCAGCATGCCGGCGGCGCCGTCCTTGCCCATGCCGGTGAGCATGACGGCGATGGCGTTCTGGCCGACCACCCGGGCGGCGCTCTCGAACAGGACGTCGACCGAGGGCCGGTGGCGGTTGACCGGGGCCTCCTGGGACAGTTCGGTGTAGTAGTAGGCGCCGCTCTTCTTCACGCGCAGGTGGGAATGGCCCGGCGCCAGGTAGGCGTAGCCGGGCAGGACGCGCTCGTTCGGCTCGGCCTCCTTGACCTTCATCGCCGACAGGCTGTCCAGGCGGGCGGCGAACGACTTGGTGAACGACTCCGGCATGTGCTGGGTCATCATGAGGGCCGGCGATTCCGCCGGCATGCGCGACAGCACTTCCTTCAGGGCCTCGGTGCCGCCGGTCGAGGAGCCGATGAAGACCACCTTCTCGGTGGTCGACAGGATATGCCCGGCCAGGGGCCGGGGCGCGCTCGGCGACTCCGAGCCGGCGGCGTGCCGGCGCACGCGGGCGCGGGTGGCGGCGCGGATCTTGTCGGCGATGTCCTCGGTCAGGTCGGCCATGGCCTCGCTGACGCCCAGCTTGGGCTTGGCGACGAAGTCCACGGCGCCCAGTTCCAGGGCCTTGAGGGTGACCTCGGAGCCGTGCTCGGTCAGGGTGGAGACCATGACCACCGGGGTCGGGCGCAGGCGCATCAGCTTTTCCAGGAACTCGAGGCCGTTCATCTTGGGCATCTCGACGTCCAGGGTGAGGACGTCCGGGTTGGTCTGCTTGATCAGCTCGCGCGCCACCAGGGGGTCGGGCGCCATGCCGACCACCTCCATGTCGGGTTGGCTGTCGATGATCGCCTTCATCACGCTGCGGATCAGCGCGGAGTCGTCGATGATCAGTACCTTGATCTTTGCCATGCGGGTTCAGGGTGTAAAGGTTGTCATGTGAACAGTTCCACGTCGCCGGCCATGTCGGCGGTCTGCAGGCGGCTGCCGTATTCCCGCTCGCGCTGGATGATGGTGTCGTTGTGCACCTGCTTGAGCTTCTTCACCAATACCCGGCCGCCGACCGGGAAGAAATAGACCTTGCGCGGATAGATGTCGCGCAGATCCTCGGCCAGTACCCGGATGCGCTCGCGTTCCAGGTATTCGAGCACGAATTCGCTGTTGCGCTGGCCGACGTTGTGCACCGTGAAGCCGCGCATCACGGCGCCGCCGCCGAATACCTTGGCCTCCAGGCGGGACCGGTTGGCGCCCATCTTGATCAGCTGGTTGACCAGGACCTCCATGGCATAGCCGCCGTAGCGCGCCGAGGTCGAGAGTGGATTATGGATGTCGCCGTTCTCGGGCAGCATGAAGTGGTTCATGCCGCCGATGCCGACCACCGGGTCGCGCAGGCAGGCCGAGACGCAGGAGCCCAGCACGGTCACCAGCATCATGTCGCGCCCGGTGACGTAGTACTCGCCGGGCAGTATCTTGGCGGCTTCGGTCTGGAAATGGCGGTCATAGTAGTGGTTGGGAGCGAGGATTTCCTCGTAGCCGTGCAGCGTCACGCGGGTTTCCCTTTCCCCGCCGCGCCGACGTGCTCGTAGATGGTTTGGCCGCGCAGCTTGAACAGGTCGGCGGCGTGGTAGAGGGCCTCGGAGTGGCCCATGAAGAGCAGGCCGTCCGGCTTCAGCAGCGGCTTCATCTTCGACAGTATCTTGTGCTGGGTCGGCTTGTCGAAATAGATCATCACGTTGCGGCAGAAGATGGCATCCAGGTCGGCCTTGATCGGCCAGGTGGGCGCCAGCAGGTTGAGCTGGAAGAACTCGACCATGGCGCGCAGCTCGGGCTTGACCCGGGCATAGCCGGCCCGGTCGCCGGTGCCCTTGAGGAAGAAGCGGCGCTGCTGCTCGGCGCTCAGTTTGCCCAGGCGTTCGATCGGGTAGACGCCCTCCTGGCACTTCTTCAGGACATTGGTGTCGAGGTCGGAGGCGATGATCCTGACCGGCGCATTGAAGCCGCCGAAGGCCTCGACCGCCGTCATGGCCATGGAATAGGGCTCCTCGCCGGTGCTGGAGGCGGAACTCCAGAGCGTGATCGGGCGATCGTGGCGGTTCTTCAGGAAGTCCTTCAGGATGATGAAGTGGTGGTTCTCGCGGAAGAAGTCGGTCAGGTTGGTGGTCAGCGAGTTGACGAAGGCCTCCCATTCGTCCTCGTGGCCTTCCTTCAGATAGCCCAGGTAGTCGTGGAAGGTCTTCAGGCCGGTGGCGCGCAGGCGCCGGGCCAGCCGGCTGTAGACCATGTCCTCCTTGGCCTCGGTGAGGGCGATGCCGGCATGGTCGTAGATGAGCTTGCGCACCTCCTCGAAGTCTCGGCTGGAGAAGTGGAACTCGCGGTCGGCGCGGATGGGGGCGGCCATGTAGCCTCGTTTCCTGGTTCGGTCGGGCGGGGTGGCTCCGCCCGGCCGGGGTCAAATTAGAACTCTTCCCAGTCGCCGTCGTCGGAGGCGGCGGGCTTGGGCAGTCTGGCGGGCTTGGCGGCCGCGGCCGGCTTGGCCGGGGCGGCGAGCCGGGCCGGGGCTTTGGCGGCGGCGACGCGGCGGGC
>JAAXVP010000086.1 GCA_013335435.1 Thiobacillus sp.
CGGCCCACGAAGGACGTGGGCCGCCGAAAAAAGACTGCGGATTCTATGCCGCGTCAAGCACCGTGTCAAGCATCCGAGCCACTGTCCTCGACCGGAGCGAACATCGCCTCGGCCTCGGCATAACCGGCATTCGCCTCCAGTTCCAACTGCTGCTTGCGGATCCGGTGGTGGGCCAGGCCGGTACCGGCCGGGATGAGGCGGCCGACGATGACGTTTTCCTTGAGACCGCGCAGGTCGTCCTTCTTGGCCATGATCGCGGCCTCGGTGAGGACGCGGGTGGTTTCCTGGAAGGAGGCCGCCGAGATGAAGGAGTCGGTCGACAGCGAGGCCTTGGTGATGCCGAGCAGGATGTCGTCGTAGGAAGCGGGTTGCTTCTCCTCGCCGGCCAGCCTGTCGTTTTCTTGCAACACTTCGGAGCGTTCGACCTGTTCGCCCAGGATGAAGCCGGACTCGCCCGGATCGGAGATCGTGACGCGGCGCAGCATCTGGCGCACGACGACCTCGATGTGCTTGTCGTTGATCTTCACGCCCTGCAGACGATAGACGTCCTGGACCTCGTTGATGATGTAGCGGGCCAGGGCCTCGATACCCTGCAGGCGCAGGATGTCGTGCGGATCGACCGGACCGTCGACGATCATTTCGCCCTTCTGGACGACCTGGCCGTCGTGCACCGTGACGTGCTTGTCCTTCGAGATCAGGTACTCGTGGGCGACGCCGTCCAGGTCGGTGATAATCAGGCGCTGCTTGCCCTTGGTGTCCTTGCCGAAGGTGATGGTACCGGTAACCTCGGCCAGCACGCCGGCATCCTTCGGGGAACGGGCTTCGAACAACTCGGCGACGCGCGGCAGACCGCCGGTGATGTCGCGGGTCTTCGAGGTTTCCTGGGGGATACGGGCAATCACGTCGCCGACGTTGACTTCCTGGCCGTCCTTGACGGTGATCAGGGAGCCGACCTGGAAGGTGATGTTGACCGGGTGGTCGGTGCCGGCGGCGTTGACTTCCATGCCATCGGCGCCGATGAAGCGCACCTGCGGCCGGATGCCCTTGCTGCTGGCGCTGGAACCGCGCCGCTTGCCGTCGATGACGATCAGGGTCGACAGGCCGGTGATGTCGTCGATCTGCTTGGCGACGGTGACGCCTTCCTCGACGTTCTCGAATTTGATCCGGCCGGCGTACTCGGTGATGATCGGACGGGTATGCGGGTCCCAGTTGGCCAGGGCGATGCCGGCCTTGATGACGTCGCCGTCCTTGACCGCCAACGTCGCACCATACGGCACCTTGTGACGCTCGCGCTCGCGGCCGTGCTCGTCGGTGATGAGCACCTCGCCGGTACGCGAGATCACCACCTGCTCGCCCTTGATGTTGGTGACGTAGCGCATGGTGGCGGCGAAGCGCACGGTACCGGCCGTCTTGCCCTCGACCTGGCTGGCGGCGGCGGCACGCGACGCGGCACCACCGATGTGGAAGGTACGCATGGTCAGCTGGGTGCCCGGCTCGCCGATCGACTGGGCGGCGATGACGCCCACGGCCTCGCCGGCGTTGACCAGGTGGCCGCGGCCGAGGTCACGGCCGTAACACTTGGCGCACAGGCCCCAACGGGTGGCGCAGGTGAGCGGGGTGCGGACCTTGACTTCGTCGACGCCGAGGGAGTCGATCAGGTCGACCATGTCCTCGGTCAGCAGGGTGCCAGCATCGATGACAGTCTCGCCGGTATCCGGGTGAATGACGTCGGTGGCGGAGACGCGGCCCAGGATGCGCTCGCGCAGCGGCTCGATGACGTCGCCGCCCTCGACCAGGGCCTTCATGACCATGCCGTGGCTGGTGCCGCAATCGTCCTCGGTGATCACCAGGTCCTGGGTCACGTCGACCAGACGGCGGGTCAGGTAGCCGGAGTTGGCGGTCTTCAGCGCGGTATCGGCGAGACCCTTGCGGGCGCCGTGGGTCGAGATGAAGTACTGGAGAACGTTCAGGCCTTCGCGGAAGTTCGCCGTGATCGGCGTCTCGATGATCGAGCCGTCCGGCTTCGCCATCAGGCCGCGCATGCCGGCGAGCTGACGGATCTGGGCGGCGGAGCCGCGGGCGCCGGAGTCGGCCATCATGTAGATGGAGTTGAACGACTCCTGCTTGACCGTCTTGCCTTCGCGGTCGACCACGGTCTCGTGCGAGAGCTGCTCCATCATGGCGCGGGCGACGTCGTCACCGACCTTGCCCCAGATGTCCACGACCTTGTTGTAGCGCTCGCCCTGGGTCACCAGACCGGAGGTGTACTGGACCTCGATCTCCTTAACCTCGTGCTCGGCCTTGGCGATGATGTCGTGCTTCTGCGGCGGCATCAGCATGTCCTGCATGCAGATCGAGATGCCGCCCTTGGCCGCCATGGAGAAGCCGGTGTACATCAGCTTGTCGGCGAACACCACGGTCTCCTTAAGGCCGCACTTGCGGAAGGAGGCGTTGATCAGCTTGGAGATTTCCTTCTTCTTGAGCACCCGGTTGATGTGCGGGAAGGACAGGCCGAGCGGCAGGATGTCGGACAGCATAGCGCGGCCGGACACGGTCTCGTAGCGGTTGATCTGGACGTCGACCGAGCCGTCTTCCTTGAGCAGGCGCTCCTTGACCCGGACGGTGATCTTGGCGTTGATGTCGACCAAGCCGGACTGCCAAGCGCGGCGCAGTTCATCCGTATTGGAGAACATCATGCCCTCGCCCTTGGCGTTGATGCGCTCGCGGGTCATGTAGTACAGGCCCAGCACGATATCCTGGGACGGCACGATGATGGGCTCGCCGTTGGCGGGCGACAGCACGTTGTTGGAGGCCATCATCAGGGTGCGGGCTTCCATCTGCGCTTCCAGCGACAGGGGAACGTGCACGGCCATCTGGTCGCCGTCGAAGTCGGCGTTGAAGGCGGTACAGACCAGCGGGTGCAGCTGGATGGCCTTGCCCTCGATCAGGGTCGGCTCGAAGGCCTGGATGCCGAGGCGGTGCAGGGTCGGGGCGCGGTTCAGCATCACCGGATGCTCGCGGATGACCTCTTCCAGGATGTCCCAGACCACCGGCTCCTGGGCCTCGACCATGCGCTTGGCGGCCTTGATGGTGGTGGCCAGGCCCATGATCTCGAGGCGGTTGAAGATGAACGGCTTGAACAGCTCCAGGGCCATCAGCTTGGGCAGGCCGCACTGGTGCAGCTTGAGGGTCGGACCGACCACGATGACCGAACGGCCGGAGTAGTCGACGCGCTTGCCGAGCAGGTTCTGGCGGAAGCGGCCGCCCTTGCCCTTGATCATGTCGGCCAGGGACTTGAGCGGGCGCTTGTTGGCGCCGGTCATGGCCTTGCCGCGGCGGCCGTTGTCGAGCAGGGAGTCGACCGCCTCCTGGAGCATGCGCTTCTCGTTGCGCACGATGATCTCGGGGGCCTTCAGTTCGAGCAGGCGCTTGAGACGGTTGTTCCGGTTGATGACCCGGCGATAGAGGTCGTTCAGGTCGGAGGTGGCGAAGCGGCCGCCGTCCAGCGGCACCAGGGGACGCAGCTCGGGCGGCAGTACGGGCAGCACCTCCAGGATCATCCACTCGGGGTGGATGCCGGACTTCTGGAAGGCCTCGAGGACCTTCAGGCGCTTGGCCAGCTTCTTGATCTTGGTGTCGGAGCTGGTCTTGTCCAGGTCGGCGCGCAGGGTCTCCACCTCGCGGTCGAGGTGGATGCCCTTGAGCAGGTCACGCACGCCCTCGGCGCCCATGCCGGCCTTGAACTCGTCGCCATACTCTTCCAGCTTGGACAGGTAGTCGTCCTCGGTCATGATCTGGCAGCGGTTGAGCGGGGTCATGCCCGGCTCGGTGACCACGTAGGCCTCGAAATAGAGGACGCGCTCGATGTCGCGCAGGGTCATGTCCAGGACCATGCCGAGACGGCTGGGCAGGGACTTCAGGAACCAGATGTGGGCGACCGGGCTGGCCAGCTCGATGTGGCCCATGCGCTCGCGGCGCACCTTGGACAGGGTCACTTCGACGCCGCACTTCTCGCAGATGACGCCGCGGTGCTTGAGGCGCTTGTACTTGCCGCACAGGCACTCGTAGTCCTTCACCGGGCCGAAGATCTTGGCGCAGAACAGGCCGTCGCGTTCCGGCTTGAAGGTACGGTAGTTGATGGTCTCCGGCTTCTTGACCTCGCCGTAGGACCAGGAACGGATCTTCTCGGGCGAAGCGAGGCCGATCTTGATGGCGTCGAATTCTTCGTCCTGGGTGACTTGCTTGAACAGGTCGAGTAGGGCTTTCATCTTTGCTTTGCTCCTGGTACCCGATTAATAACGCTCGAGGTCGATGTCGATGGCGAGCGAACGGATTTCCTTCACCAGCACGTTGAACGACTCCGGCATGCCGGCGTCGATCTTGTGCTCGCCCTTGACGATGTTCTCGTACACCTTGGTCCGGCCGGTGACGTCGTCCGACTTCACGGTCAGCATCTCCTGCAGGGTGTAGGCGGCGCCGTAGGCCTCCAGCGCCCACACTTCCATTTCGCCGAAACGCTGGCCGCCGAACTGGGCCTTGCCGCCCAGCGGCTGCTGGGTGACCAGGGAGTACGGGCCGGTGGAACGGGCGTGCATCTTGTCGTCGACCAGGTGGTGCAGCTTGAGGATGTGCATGTAGCCGACCGTGGTGGTGCGGTCGAAGGCCTCGCCGCTGCGGCCGTCGTAGAGCTGGACCTGGGTCTTGCCCGGGGTGAAGCCGAGCTTGGCGGTGTTCGGATCGTCGTCCGGGAAGGCCAGGTCGAGCATGCCGGTGATCTCTTCCTCCTTGGCACCGTCGAACACCGGGGTGGCGAACGGCACGCCGCCGCGCAGGTTGCCGGCCATCTCCATGATCTCGGCGTCGCTGAAGGACTTCAGGTCCTCCTTCTTGCCGGAGGAGTTGTAGATCTTGTCGAGCAGCTTGCGCATCTCGGCGGCCTTGACCTGGGCATCGAGCAACTTGCCGATACGCTGGCCGACACCCTTGGCGGCCCAACCGAGGTGGACTTCCAGGATCTGGCCGACGTTCATCCGCGACGGCACGCCGAGCGGGTTCAGGACGATGTCGACCGGGGTGCCGTCGGCCATGAAGGGCATGTCCTCGACCGGCACGATCTTGGACACCACACCCTTGTTGCCGTGGCGGCCGGCCATCTTGTCGCCCGGCTGCAGGCGGCGCTTGACGGCCAGGTAGACCTTGACCATCTTGATCACGCCCGGGGGCAGTTCATCGCCGGAGGTCAGCTTGCGCTTCTTGTTCTCCAGCATGGCGGCGAAGTCCTCGCGCTGCTTGTCGAGGCCGTCCTTGATGCCTTCCAGCTGGCGGCTGACGTCCTCGTCGGCGACCCGGATGTCGAACCAGTCGTACGGGCTGACGTCATCCAGGTAGGCGGCGGTGATCTCGGCGCCCTTGGCCAGCTTCTTCGGGCCGCCCTTGGCGGTCTTGCCCAGGAGCACCCGGCGCATCCGCTCGAAGGCATCGTGCTCGACGATGCGCATCTGGTCGGCCAGGTCCTTCTGGTACTTCTTCAGCATGTCGTCGATGATCTGGTTGGCGCGGGTGTCGCGCTCGATGCCTTCGCGGGTGAACACCTGGACGTCGATCACGGTGCCGTTCATGCCGGTGGGCACGCGCAAGCTCGTGTCCTTCACGTCCGAGGCCTTCTCGCCGAAGATGGCGCGCAGCAGCTTCTCTTCCGGGGTCAGCTGGGTCTCGCCCTTCGGGGTGACCTTGCCGACCAGGACGTCGCCGGCCTCGACCTCGGCACCGATGTAGACGATGCCGGCCTCGTCCAGGCGGCCGAGTTGCTGGGGCGACAGGTTGGAGATGTCGCGGGTGATTTCCTCGGGGCCCAGCTTGGTGTCGCGGGCGACGATGTTCAGCTCTTCGATGTGGATCGAGGTGTAGCGGTCCTCGGCGACGACGCGCTCGGAGATCAGGATCGAGTCTTCGAAGTTGTAGCCGTTCCAGGGCATGAAGGCCACCAGCATGTTCTGGCCCAGGGCCAGCTCGCCCTTGTCGGTGGAGGCGCCGTCGGCGATGACGTCGCCGACCGCGATCTGGTCGCCGCGCCGGACCAGGGGACGCTGGTTGATGTTGGTGTTCTGGTTGGAGCGCTGGTACTTGGTCAGCGAGTAGATGTCGACGCCGACCTGGCCGGCCACGGCCTCCTCGTCGTTGACCCGGACCACGACCCGGCTGGCGTCGACGTAGTCGACCACGCCGCCGCGCAGGGCCTTGACCACGGTACCGGAGTCGACCGCGGCGGTGCGCTCGATGCCGGTGCCGACCAGGGGCTTGTCCGGCCGCAGGCAGGGCACGGCCTGGCGCTGCATGTTGGAACCCATCAGGGCGCGGTTGGCGTCGTCATGCTCCAGGAACGGGATCAGCGAGGCGGCCACGGAGACGATCTGCGACGGCGCGATGTCCATGTACTGGATGCGGTCCGGGGTCGACAGCGCGAACTCGTTGTGGTGGCGGGCGGAGACCAGCTCGTCGGTGAACTCGCCCTTGTCGTTCAGGGAGGCGTTCGCCTGGGCGATGACGTACTGGCCTTCCTCGATGGCGGACAGGTAGTCGATCTTGTCGGTCACCTTGCCGTCCTCGACCCGGCGGTAGGGCGTCTCGATGAAGCCGTACTCGTTGGTCTGGGCGTACAGGGCCAGGGAGTTGATCAGGCCGATGTTCGGACCTTCCGGGGTTTCGATCGGGCAGACCCGGCCGTAGTGGGTCGGGTGCACGTCGCGCACCTCGAAGCCGGCCCGCTCGCGGGTCAGGCCGCCGGGGCCCAGGGCCGAGATGCGGCGCTTGTGGGTGATCTCGGACAGCGGGTTGGTCTGGTCCATGAACTGGGACAGCTGGCTGGAGCCGAAGAATTCCTTGATGGCGGCGCTGATCGGCTTGGCGTTGATCAGGTCGTGCGGCATCAGGTTGTCGGACTCGGCCTGGTTCAGGCGTTCCTTGACGGCGCGCTCGACCCGGACCAGGCCGGCGCGGAACTGGTTCTCGGCCAGTTCGCCGACCGAACGGACACGACGGTTGCCCAGGTGGTCGATGTCGTCGACCTCGCCGCGGCCGTTGCGCAGCTCGACCAGGATCTTGATCACGGCGACGATGTCTTCGTTCGACAGGGTACCGGAACCGAGCAGTTCGTCGCGGCCGATGCGGCGGTTGAACTTCATGCGGCCGACCTTGGACAGGTCGTAGGTATCCGACGAGAAGAACAGGCGCTGGAACAGGGCCTCGACGGCATCCTCGGTGGGCGGCTCGCCCGGACGCATCATGCGGTAGATGGCGACGCGGGCGGTCCACTGGTCGACCGTCTCGTCGGTACGCAGGGTCTGCGACACCCAGGGACCGTGGTCGAGGTCGTTGGTGTACAGGGTCTCGAACTTGCTGATCTTGGCCTCGACCAGCTTGTCGAGCAGGGCCTCGGTGATCTCTTCGTTGGCGCGGGCGACGACCTCGCCGGTCTCCTTGTCGACCACGTTGGCGGCAATGGTGCGGCCGAGCACGAAGTCGGGATCGACCAACAGCTTCTTGATGCCGGCTTCTTCCAGCTGTTTGATATGGCGCACGGTGATGCGCTTGTCCTTGGCGACGATGACCTTGCCGTCCTTGTCGGCGATATCGAAGCGGGCCATCTCGCCCTTCAGGCGCTCGGGCTTGAGCTCGAACTCGATGCCCTTCTTGCCCACGTGGAAGGACTCGAACTCGTAGAAGTCGGCCAGGATCTGCTCCTGGGTATAGCCGAGCGACTTCAACAGGATGGTGACCGGCATCTTGCGGCGGCGGTCGATCCGGAAGTAGACGAAGTCCTTGGGATCGAATTCGAAGTCGAGCCAGGAGCCGCGGTAGGGGATGATCCGGGCCGAGAACAGCAGCTTGCCGGAGCTGTGGGTCTTGCCGCGGTCATGCTCGAAGAACACGCCGGGCGAGCGGTGCAGCTGGGACACGATGACCCGCTCGGTGCCGTTGATGATGAAGGAGCCGTTCGGGGTCATGAGCGGGATCTCGCCCATGTAGACTTCCTGCTCCTTCACTTCCTTGATCTTTTCCTTGCTGCTTTCGCGGTCCAGGATGATCAGGCGGACGCGGGCGCGCAGGCTGGCGGCAAAGGTCAGGCCGCGCTGCTGGCACTCGACGATGTCGAACACCGGCTGACCCAGGGTATAGCTGACGAAGTCGAGGCGGGCACCGCCGTTATGGCTGGTGATCGGGAAGATGGAACCGAAGGCCGCCTGCAGGCCGACGTCCTTGCGCTCGTTGGGCGCGGCGAACTCCTGCAGGAACTCGATGTAGGACTCGATCTGGGTGGTCAGCAGGTAGGGCACCTGCAGGACGCTCTCGCGCTTGGCGAAGCTTTTGCGGATACGCTTTTTCTCGGCGAATGTGTAGCTCATGTCGGCTCCATGTCATTGACAGGACTCAGGATTCAGGAATCCGTCCGGGCCAAGCCGGATTCCTGAAGCCTGAAATAGTTAAAGGCTGGCGGCCCGAAGGCCACCAGCCACAACCCAGGCGAAACGCCTCGGCACGTCGAGTTACTTGACCTCGACGGTCGCGCCGGCTTCGGTAAGCTGCTTCTTGAGATCCTCGGCTTCGGCCTTGGCGCAAGCTTCCTTGACGGTCTTGGGGGCGCCATCAACCATGTCCTTGGCTTCCTTCAGGCCCAGGCCGGTGATCGCACGGACGACCTTGATGACGTTGACCTTGTTGGCGCCGGCGGCCATCAGGACGACGTCGAACTCGGTCTTTTCTTCAACGGCGGCGGCGGCACCGGCAGCCGGGCCGGCAACGGCCATGGCGGCGGCGGAAACGCCGAACTTCTCTTCGAAGGCCTTGACCAGGTCATTCAGTTCCATGACCGACATCGCGCCTACGGCTTCCAGGATATCTTCCTTGCTAACAGCCATTTCTATGCACTCCTAAAATCGAGATCTTTGATAAATGAATCAGGCAGCGACTTCTTCGCGCTGCTTGGCCAGGGCGGCCAGCGCGCAAGCGAAGCCGGTGACCGGCGCCTGCATGACGCCCAGCAGCCTGGCGAGCAGTTCCTCGCGGCTCGGGATGGACGCCAGGGCCTGTACGCCCGCCTTGTCCAACACATTACCGCTGTAGCAGCCTGCCTTCAGAACCAGCTTGTCGTTGCCCTTGGCAAAGTCGTTCAGCACCTTGGCCGCCGCTACCGCATCTTCGGAGATGCTGTAGATCAGATGGCCGGCCATCTGTTCGGCCAGAGGCTCGAACGGGGTGCCGACCACGGCACGGCGCACCAGGGTGTTCTTCAGCACGCGCAGATACACGCCAGACTGGCGGGCCTTGGCACGCAGCACGGTCAGGTCGGCGACCTGTACCCCGCTGTATTCGGCCATGACCATGGTCTGAGCGTTGGCGAGCTTTGCCGACACCTCGGCTACGACAGCTTTCTTGTCATCAAGATTGAGACCCACGGGTCTTTCCTCCTATCAAGCCAACAATCGGTGCGGTTTGCACCACACCACCCTACGGCGACCTGATTCAGGAGTTGCATTCCTGTTTCGGGTGACACCGTCTGCGTAGACCGGGATCGCTCCCGATTAAGCCTTACGACGTCTACGGTCTTGGACAAGCCCGCCGACCGAAGCCGGCGGACACCCAAATTACTTACTGTTGCGCCAGGCTGGCCTGGTCGACGCGGACACCGACACCCATGGTGCTGGAGACGGCGACCTTCTTCAGATACACGCCCTTGGCCGTGGCCGGACGGGCCTTGTTCAGGGCCTCGATGATGGCGGCCAGGTTTTCCCGCAGGGCGGCAGCCTCGAAAGAGGCCCGGCCCAGGGTGGCGTGGACGATACCGGCCTTGTCGGTACGGTACTGGACCTGACCGGCCTTGGCGTTCTTCACCGCGTCGGCGACGTTCGGGGTCACGGTGCCGACCTTGGGGTTCGGCATCAGGCCGCGCGGGCCGAGGATCTGGCCGAGCTGGCCGACGACGCGCATGGCGTCGGGGGTGGCGATGACGATATCGAAATCCATCTTGCCGCCCTTGATCTCGGCCGCCAGGTCTTCGAAGCCGACGATGTCGGCGCCGGCATTCTTGGCGATCTCGACGTTGGCGCCCTGGGCGAACACGGCGACGCGCACGGTCTTGCCGGTGCCGCGCGGCAGGACGACGGAACCGCGCACGACCTGGTCGGACTTGCGGGGGTCGACGCCGAGGTTGACGGCGACGTCGATGGACTCGTCGAACTTGGCGGTGGCTGCACCCTTGACCAGGTTCAGGGCCTCGTCGATGGCGTACAGCTTGTTGCGGTCAACGGTGGCCTTGAGGGCCTTCAAACGCTTGGAAACCTTGGCCATGATTACACGCCCTCCACGTTGAGACCCATGCTGCGGGCGCTACCGGCGATGGTGCGCACGGCGGCATCCATATCGGCGGCGGTGAGGTCCGGCATCTTGGTCTTGGCGATTTCTTCCAGCTGGGCACGGGTGATGGTGCCCACCTTGTCGGTATGCGGCTTGGCGCTGCCCTTCTGGATGCCGACGGCCTTCTTGATCAGAATGGTCGCGGGCGGGGTCTTCATGATGAAGGTGAAGGACTTGTCCGCGTAGGCGGTGATCACCACGGGGATGGGCAGGCCCGGCTCCAGCTCCTGCGTCTTGGCGTTGAACGCCTTGCAGAATTCCATGATGTTGAGGCCGCGCTGGCCCAGGGCGGGACCGATGGGCGGCGACGGGTTGGCCTTGCCGGCCGGTACTTGCAGCTTGATATAGCCGATGATCTTCTTTGCCATGATGGCGTTCCTTTCTTACTTGAGTCGTAGCGCGCGTTCGGCCGTTTTCCGGTTTTCCCGGAAAAACAGACTACTGGCGCTCCTCTGCCGGTTTAAGGCCTCGGTCAGGCCTTCTCCACCTGGGAGAAATCCAGTTCCACGGGCGTCGGCCGACCGAAGATGGTCACCGTCACACGCAGCTTGCTCTTTTCGTAGTTGGCCTCTTCCACCGTGCCGTTGAAGTCGGTGAACGGGCCATCGGTGACGCGCACCATCTCGCCGGCCTCGAAGGTGATCTTCGGCTTCGGCTTCTCCACGCCCTCCTGCATCTGCTGCATGATGGCGTTGACCTCGCGCTCGGAGATCGGGGCGGGCTTGTTGGCGGTGCCGCCGACGAAGCCGGTGACCTTGGCGGTACTCTTGACCAGATGCCAGGAGGCGTCGTTCATTTCCATCTGGACCAGGACATAGCCGGGGAAGAACTTGCGTTCTGAGGTGCGCTTCTGGCCACCCTTCATTTCCACGACTTCCTCCACGGGCACTAGGATCTCGCCGAACTGGTCCTGCATGCCGGCACGCTCGATCCGCTCCTTGAGTGCGCGCATGACGCTCTTCTCAAAGCCCGAATAGGCATGTACCACGTACCAATGCATCGCCATCACTCGCTCCTGCCCATGACCAGCTTGACCAGCCAGAACAGGCTGCCATCCACCAACCACAGGAAAATCGCCATGACCAGGACGAACAGGACGACGATCCCGGTCATCTGCAAGGTTTCCTTGCGGGTCGGCCAGACCACCTTGCGCGCTTCGGCCACCGATTCCTGGCTGAAGGCATAAAAAGCCTTGCCGGGCGCCGACAGATAGGCGACCCCGGCGGCTACAGCCACCCCACCCAGCACGGACAACACGCGCACCACCCTGGGACTGTCGCCGGGGAGCAGGTAGAAACCCGCAATACCGAGCGCCACCATCAGGAAGGCAACTGCGAGTTTGATCTTGTCGGCCATGGCTATCGTTAATCTTTATAGAGTGGCAGGGGCAGAGGGTCTCGAACCCCCAACCTTCGGTTTTGGAGACCGACGCTCTGCCAATTGAGCTATGCCCCTGCGGCAGAGACACCAAGGCGCCCCGCACGCGGAGCGCCCCAGTTTCTTACGCTTTACAACAACTTACTCGATGACCTTGGCGACGACGCCGGCGCCGACGGTACGACCGCCTTCACGGATGGCGAAGCGCAGACCTTCTTCCATCGCGATCGGGGCGATCAGCGCGGCCGTGATCGACACGTTGTCGCCAGGCATCACCATCTCGGTGCCGGCCGGCAGCTCGATCGCGCCGGTCACGTCGGTCGTACGGAAGTAGAACTGCG
>JAAXVP010000087.1 GCA_013335435.1 Thiobacillus sp.
CCGTCGGAGCCGACGGCGTGCACGTCGGGCAGGATGATATGCCCTATGAGACGGCAAGAAGACTCATGGGACCGAGGGCGATCATAGGGCTGTCCGTGGAATCCTGGGAGGATGTGGAACGGGCCCGGGATCTCGATGTTGATTATCTGGGCGTCAGCCCCATCTTCGAAACACCGACCAAAAGGGATACGAAGGGCAGTTGGGGCCTGGAGGGGCTGGCCCGGGTGTTGCGGAATGGCCTGTGCCAGGAAGTCGACGGCCGGCTTGACCTGGTTCTGCCGTGCCATGGCGCGCGCCATCCAGAGCGAAGCCTCGGCGGAGAGCGCGCTGCGCGGATTCAACTGCGTGAGCGGCTGGAGCACGTTGCGGGCGGAGGCCGGGTCGCCAGCGCCGTCGTCTTCGGATCTCCGTCAACGCCGAGTTTTGCGAAATGAACGCCGCCGTTGACCTCGAGCTCATGAGAGCCGTCCAGGCTCAGCAGGCGGGCGGGTTTGCGGAAGGCGTCGCAGCGCTCGAAAAGCTCCACCACCGTGGCCGGGCGCAGCTCACCGGCCCGATGCACGATGCCATGCTCGCGCGCGGCCAGGACGGCCAGGTCGCGGCATTCGGCCGGGGCGCGCAGGCGCTCGCTCAATGCCTTGGCCGGGTCCACGCCCATGCCTTCGTGGCCATGGTGGCTGGGCCAATGTTCAACCGGGGTGACGGCCTTGCCGAGGTCGTGCAACAGGGCGGCCCAGCGCCCGGCCAGGCCGAGGCCGTCGCCGGCGGCCCGGTCGATCACCATCAGGATATGCACCCCGGTGTCGATCTCCGGGTGATACTGCTCGGGTTGGGGCACGCCGAACAGGGCGTCGAGCTCTGGTATCAAGCGGGCCAGGGCGCCGCACTCGCGCAGCACCGCCAGCATGCGCGACGGTTTCGCCTCCATGAGGCCGCGCGCCAGTTCCTGCCAGACCCGCTCCGGCACCAGGGCGTCGACCTCGCCGTTGGCCACCATGGTGCGCATCAGCTCGACCGTCTCCGGCGCGACGGTGAAATCGGCGAAACGGGCGGCGAAGCGGGCCAGGCGCAAGATGCGCACCGGGTCTTCCGCAAAGGCCGGGCTGACGTGGCGCAGCACCTTCGCCGCCAGGTCGGCGCGGCCGCCGTGCGGGTCGATCAGGCTGCCGTCCGCGGCCAAGGCCATGGCGTTGATGGTCAGGTCGCGCCGGACCAGGTCCTCCTCCAGGGTCACTTCCGGCGTGCTGTAGACCTGGAAGCCCTTGTAGCCGCGGGCGGTCTTACGCTCCGTCCTGGCCAGGGCATATTCCTCGTGCGTCCGCGGGTGCAGGAAGACCGGGAAGTCCTTGCCGACCGGCTGGAAGCCGAGCCGGGTCATGTCCTCCGGGCTGGCCCCCACCACCACGTAGTCGCGGTCCTGCACCGGCAGGCCGAGGAGGCCGTCGCGCACGGCGCCGCCGACGACGTAGACGCGGATGCGGGAGGGGAAATCCATCTAGCGCCGGGCGGCCGCCCGGTAGCTGTCGTAATGGCCCTTGGTGCCGCCGCGCAGGTAGTCCAGGCCGGCCTCCAGGGACCGGGGTTTGCCGAAGCGGGCCGGGAAGCCGTCCGGGCAGACGTTGTCGGTCTGCATGGCGTAATGGTTGTCGCGGGTCATGAGCTTGGTACCCGGCTTCAGCTCCATGAGACGGGCGAACCAGTAGGATAGGCCGGGGCCGAGCGGCAGGATGGTGCGCTTCAGGCCGACGGTGTCGGCGACCAGGCGGACCAGTTCCGCCAGGGTGTAGGCGTTGGGTCCGCACAGGTTGTAGGCCTGGCCGAAGGTTTCCGGATCGTCGATGGCGTCGGCGAAGGCGCGCGCCACGTCGGCGACGTGGACCGGCTGGAAGCGGGCGCCGGCGTTCGCGAGCGGTACCACGGGGGCCATGGCCAGGAGGTCCGCGAACATGGTCAGGAAGCTGTCGCCGGGGCCGAATATGACGGACGGACGGAACACCGTGACCTCGAGGTCGTGCGTGCGGCCAGGTTCCAGGACCAGCCTCTCGCCCTCGCCCTTGCTGTGCTGGTAGAAGCTCTTCGATGCGGTATCGGCGCCCAGTGCGCTCATGTGCAGGAAGCGGCCCACGCCGGCCGCGTGACAGGCGGACATGATCCGGTGCGGCAGCTTGACGTGGCTGTTGATGAAGTCCTTGTGGCTGCCGTGCAGGATGCCGACCAGGTTGATCACGGCGTCCTGGCCCCGGAACAGGCGTTCCAGGGCGGCATGGTCGTGGATGTCGGTCTCGACGACCTCGATCCCGGGCAGGACCAGAAGTTCCTTGGCGCGTTGCCGCTGGCGCGTCGGCACGGTGACCTGACAGCCGCGTGCGGCCAATTGGCTGGCGAGATGGCGGCCGACGAAGCCGCCGCCGCCCAGGATGCAGATGTTCTTGTTCGGCATGGGTCGTTTCTGCTTGCTAAGGGAACAGGATAATTAAAACACCATTCCGTCCGGCATGTTCACGGTTCCGGATTTGTCTCGTCCTCTACCTCGGGCGCGGCGGACGACCTGGCCGCGATGGTGCCCAGGCGGTCCTTCAGGGAAGCGGCCGGCAGGCCGAGTCGGCGGCTGTAGTACATGGCGTTGGCGAGCACCTTCTTGACGTATTCGCGCGTCTCGGTGAACGGGATGGTTTCCGTGTAGATCGCCCCTTCCAGCGCCGTGTCGGCCTGCCATCTGCGGGCCCGGCCGGGGCCCGCGTTGTAGCCGGCGGTGGCCAGCACGGGCGAGCCGTCCAGCTTGTCGAGCAGGCTCTTCAGGTAGTAGGTGCCGAAACGGATGTTGGTCTCCGGCTCGCCGACCTTGGCGTGGGCATGCCGGTTGAGGCCGAGCTGGCGGGCGATCCATTTCGCCGTGGCAGGCATGATCTGCATCAGGCCGCGCGCGCCGACGCCGGAACGGGCGTAGTCGACGAAGCGGGATTCCTGGCGCATCAGGCCGTATACCCAGGCCGGGTCGAGGCCGTTTCGGCTCGCCTGGGCCTCGGCCTGGTCGCGGTAGGGGGTCAGGTAGCGGAGGTCGAAGCTGTGCAGCTCGCGCGTCTTCTCCGCGGTCATGATGGCGCGGTCGTACCACTCGTCGCGCCGGGCCAGTTCCGCGGCGGCCAGGATGTCGGTGTCGCTCATGTCGCGCAGGGCCCATTCCCACTCCGCGACGGCGTCGACGTTCAGATTCAACTTGCGCAGCAGGAGGGCACGGGCGATGCCCGGATCGGCCTCGACGGCACGGATCTGGTCCGGGTTCGGCCGGTAGTCGTCCGGGCGGGCCTCCAGGCGGGTCGGCAATTCCTCGTAGGCGAGCAGGCCGTAGTAGTTGATTTCCCGCGATAGTTGGGCGAACAGCTGGTTGGCCTGGAAGCCGGCGTTCAGTGCTTTCAATGCACGCGCCTTCCAGTAGCGCCAGACCGCCTCGCTCTGGCTCGCGGCCGGCAGGGCCATGATGCCCTGGTAGACATCCAGCCAGCGTCCGGCGCGCAGCATGGTACGGACGCGCCAGACCCGCTGGTTGTCGCTCAGGCGGTTGCCGGCGCGTTGGAACCAGGCCACTGCGCGGGGATTCTGCTGCCTGGCGGACGCCATGGCGATGACGCCCCAGCCGTAACCCTGGACGGCCTCGTCGGCGTTCAGTGAATTGATCTCCCACAGGCTGGCGGCACGTTCGGCATCGGTCTTGGCCAGCAGTCCGAGGGCGTAGATCTGGATTTCCCGCTCGGCGGCGTTCGCCGGCGCCGCCTCGACCACCTTGGTCGGGTTGCGCTGGGCCAGCGCCAGCAGGGGCTGGCCGGGACGGACCTCCTCCGGCAGGGCGGCGATCAGTTCGCGGGCCAGGCGGAGGTTGCCGGTTTCCAGGGCCAGGCGCAGGCGCTCGATGCGGCCATCGAGGTTCAGGACACCGCGTTCGGCCAGGCTGGCGAACAGCGGATCGCAGCTCGACGGCAGATCCTGGGGGGTGCGCCACAGGGCCATGGCCAGCATCGGCGCCTCGGGGTCGTTCCAGGACAGGCGCGCCCTCAGGTCGTAGCACTGCAACTCGCGGTCCTGCTTCGCCAGCTTGGCCGCGACCGCCCGGAAGCCGGTCCAGTTCTCGTCCTTGCCATACTTGCGCGCGACCTCCTGGCGGAGGCGCTCGGACAAGGGCGTGTCGGGGTGGGCGTCGGCGAAGGCCAGGAGTTCTTCGTTGGCCGGCGAACGGCTCTTCAGCCGCCAGTAGTCGAGATAGACCTTGAGCGGGTAGTCGTCGGCGACCCGGCCGGCATGGCGGTAGAACAGCTCGGCCTTGCCCTTGGCGTTGGCTTCGCGGGCGGCGAGGAAATCCTGATCGTTGGCGGCGGTGGCGCTGCCCGCGAGCAGCAGACCCACTGCCAGCAGAAAACTTGGGCGGAGAAAACGCACGGACTCGGTAATTTGACTCAAGGGAGGCCGCACTCTAACACAAGCTTCCCCGCCGTTTCGGTGGGGAAGCTCGACGGTCAGCGCTCGTCGACGCTGACCATGACCTTGACCTTCAGGCTGCGGCCGGGGTCGTAGGGCAGGAAGGTGGTGTACTCGTTGCCCTGGTAGCGGTAGACGACGTCATAACCGACGACCCGGCGCGACCAGTTGTCGACCGTGCGGCAACGTTCCTCCTCGACCGGCACGCGCCGGGCGCCACGGTCGTCGTTGTCGATGTTGTCGCCGGTCATGGCGCCGATGGCGGCGCCGGCGGCGGTCGCCGCGGTCTTGCCGCCGCCCTTGCCGAACTGGTTGCCGACCACGCCGCCGACCACCGCGCCCAGGATGGCGCCGCCGTAGGAGCGGTTGTCCTTTTCATAGCGGTAGTTGCGTTCGGTCCAGCAATCGCGGCGCGGCTCGTTGTACTCCTCGTAGACCGGGGTGCTGGAAACGACCCGGGCGTTGTCGGAGAAGGCCATCGGCTCGGTTGCCGGGCGGTAGTGGCCGGCCCAGGCGGCGGCCGTGGTCAGGGTCAGGGCGATGGCGGTGACGATTTGGGTGGTTTTCATGGCGTACTCCTCGATGGTCTGGTCAGGGTTCGTTCAGCGGCGGCCGCGGCGGCCGTCGTCGTTGTTCGGTTCGCCCCAGAAACGGGTGCCGTAGCCTTGGCCGTAGCCGTCGTCGGCACCGTCCTGGTTCTTGTGGCGCTGGTCGCGCCGTTCTTCCAGCCGGTACATCAATTCCTTGCGCCGTTGCTGGCGCGCCTCGGGCGGCACGCTGTCCCAGTCCTGGCGCAGTTGGCGGCGCATGGCGTCGCGCTCGTCGGCGGGCAGTTGCTGCCAGCGGTCGCGGAACCTTGCCCGTTCTTCGGCGCTCAATTCCGCCACCGGGCCGATGGACTGGCCGGTGAAGAAGGGACGCTCGCCGGCGCAGGCGGTACCGCTGGCCAGGACGGCGAGGGCGGTTAGAATCAGCTTCCGGGTGGTGGCGTTCATGGCATATCTCCTTTGCACGCTTCACACGATAGGCGGCGGCCGTTTCCCGGCGGTTTCCGCATCCGGTAAATTTGTAACGAAGTGTTTCAGACGACTGAGAGGCTCAGAGCGATGGATTCCTCCCGACAACCCCGCATCCTGGTGGTGGACGACGACGCCGGCATCCGCGACCTGCTCCGGGACTACCTGGTCAAGCAGGGCATGGAGGTGGCGACCGCGCGCGACGGCCGCGAGATGGACGAGCGCCTGCCCGCCTTCGAACCCGACCTCCTGGTCATGGACCTGATGATGCCGGGCGAGGACGGCCTGGCCCTGACCCGGCGGGTCAAGTCCGACCGGGATATTCCGGTCATCATGCTGTCGGCGCGCGGCGAGGACATCGACCGCATCGTCGGCCTCGAGGTCGGCGCCGACGACTACCTGGCCAAGCCGTTCAACCCGCGCGAGCTGCTCGCCCGCATCCGCGCCGTGCTCCGGCGCGGCACGGCGCCGGCCAAGGCCGAGGAGGACGAGGCCGAACACTACCGTTTCGGCCCCTTCGCCCTCGATCTGGCGGCCCAGCGCCTGCTCCGGGAAGGCGAGGAGATCACCATCACCCACGCCGAGTTCGCCCTCCTGAAGATATTCGCCGAGCATCCCAACCGCGCCCTGTCGCGCGACCAGATCATGGACTGGCTGAAGGGCTTCGAGCGCGATCCCTTCGACCGTTCCATCGACGTCCGGGTCACCCGGCTGCGCCGCAAGCTCGAGGACGACCCGGCCAACCCGGTCTACATCCGCACCGTCTGGGGCCAGGGCTACCTGTTCGCGCCCAAGGGTAAGCTGGCTTGAGATTGCTCCCGGACAGCCTGTTCAGCCGCGCTGCGGCGATCCTGCTGGGTGTCTTCCTGGTCGCCCAGGGTGCCGCCATGTACGCGGTCTGGAAGACCGTGGTGACGCCGCTGGCGGAGCGTTCCGCCGACGATCTCGCGGCGCGCATGGTGCTGGCCGCGCAGACCTGGGTGGAGCTGCCGCCGGAGACCCGGGCCGACTACGAGATCGAACTGTTCCTCAAGCACAACCTGGAACTGGGCAAGGTCGACCGGGCCCTGCCGAGCGCCCTGCCGACCGGCTATTTCGGCGACCACCTGGCGGCCTCCCTGAGCCGGCGCACCGGCCAGGCCATCCGCCTGAAGCAGGGGCCCGATCCGGCCTGGGCCTGGGCCGAGATCACCCTGGCCGGCAACATGCTGCGGGTCGGCTACCTGCGCGACAACTACGAACTCGATGCGCCCTGGGAGGCCGGCGCGGTATTCCTGGCCGGGGCGCTGCTGACCCTGGCGGCGGCCCTGTTCCTGGTCCGCCGCACCGCGCACCGGTTGCGCCTGCTCGCCCGCTCCGCCGCCGAGGTCGGCCAGGGCCGCCTGCCCGAGCGCCTGCCGGAGACCGGCGCCGCCGAATTGCGTGACCTCACCGCCGCCTTCAACCGCATGGCCGACGAGGTCCAGGGCCTGCTGGAGAACCGCACCGTGCTGCTGTCAGGCATCTCGCACGACCTGCGCACACCGATCACCCGCATGCAGCTGGCCCTGGCCATGCTCGACGAGGCCGATGCCGACATGGTGAAGCGCATGGAGGGCGACCTGCGCGAGATGACTCGCCTGATCGCCCAGATGCTCGACTTCGCCCGTTCGCTCAAGGGCGAGGGTGAGGCCGACGTCGAGCTCGGCCAGGCCCTGGCCGAGATGGCGGCCAGCTGCAGCCATCCCGAACGGGTCGGCCTGGGGTCGATGCCGGAATGTCCGCGCCGGTTGAGCCTGGCCGCCCTCAACCGGGTGGTCGGCAACCTGCTGGAGAATGCCCTGCGCTACGGCGACGGCCGGCCGGTCGACCTGGAACTGGCCTGCGCCGCGGCGGAGGTCCGCATCCGGGTGCTCGACCGCGGCCCCGGCATCCCCGAAGCGGAGCGCGACAAGGTGTTCCAGCCCTTCTATCGTCTGGAGGAATCGCGTAGCCGCGATACCGGCGGCTCCGGCCTCGGCCTGGCCATCGTCCGGCAGTTGGCCGATGCCCAGGGCTGGCGGGTGGAACTGGCCGACCGGCCGGGTGGCGGCCTGGCCGCCGAGGTGGTGCTGCCTAGAACAGCGTAATGTCGCCGCTGTCGGCGCTTTGCTGCGCGACCGGCTCCTCGGCCGCCGGCGTCCAATGTCCTTCGAGCAGGATGAACTGCTCCATCAGGGCCTTCAGGGCATAGGTCAGGGCGGTCAGGTTCTCGCTGGCATCGTGGGTCTGGCGCGCCACCGACGTGGTCTGGTTGGTGGCCTGGTCGATGTTCTCGATGTTCTGCCGGACATTGACCGCCGACACCGCCTGGGCCCGGGTGGCGGCATCGATTTCGGCGCTCATGGCGGTGATGCGGGCGACCGCCGCGGCGATGTCGTTCAGGCTGTGGACGTTGGCCTCGACCAGGCCGACGCTGTGCGCGGTCTTGTCCGAGGCCAGTTCGATGGCGCCCACCGCCTTGCCGGACTCGCTCTGGATGCGTTCGACGATGGCGCGGATATCCTTGGTGGCGCTCTGGGTGCGTTGGGCCAGCTTGCGCACCTCGTCGGCGACCACGGCGAAGCCCCGGCCGGCCTCGCCGGCGCGCGCCGCCTCGATGGCGGCGTTGAGTGAGAGCAGGTTGGTCTGGTCGGCGATCTCGTGGATCAGGCCGACCACGGTGCCGATGCTGCGGCCGTCCTCGTTCAGTTGGCCGACGACAGAGGCGGCGTGGTGCAGTTCCTCGACCATGGCATGGTTGGCGGCCATCACCTCCCGCGACTGCCGCACGCTCTTCTGCGCCTCGTCGTTGGCCTGCTTGGCCGCCTCGGCGGTCAGCCGGCTGTGCTCCTCGACGGTGGCGATGTTGGCCTGCATTTCCGCCATGGCCCGGGTCAGGCTGGCGGTGTCGGTCAGCTGCCGTTCCACGCCCATGCGGGTCAGTTCGGACACCATGTTCAGGTTACGGCTGGTCCAGCTCAAATGTTCGACGGCACCGCGCACCTGGCCGACGATGAGGCCGAACTTGTTCAGCATGCGGTCGAAATAGCGGCCCAGGTCGGCCAATTCGTCGTCCTTGTCGAGGGCGATGCGCGCGGTCAGGTCGGAGTCGTTTTCGACCCTGGCCATGGTGGCGCCGAACTGCTTCAGGGGCTGGCTGACCACCCCGCGCACGAGCCAGACGATGACGCCCAGGCCGATGGTCAGGATGGCCAGGCTGGCGCCGATCTGGACCAGGAAGGCACGCCTCAGTTCGTGGTCGTAGTCGGCCAGGGAGAATTCGATCCGGACCGCGCCGAGTATGGTGCCGCTCGGCACGGCATGGCATTGCAGGCAATTCACGTCGCGGGTGCGCTCGCCGGCCTTGAACGGCTGGATGAGGGTCAGGACGCGGCCGTTCCCGCCGGCCTCGATGCGCTGCACGGTTTCGCCCTGGAGGGCGAGCCTGTCGAGATCGTCCATGGGCTTTTCGTCGCCCAGGCCGGGGCCGTACTGGCTATCGACCGCCGCGCCGCGCAGGATGCGCGCGCCTTTCACGTTGGCATGCTGGAGGATCTCCTGCCTGAGTTCGGCGCGGTTGGCCATGGCGCCGGTCAGCATCATCTTGTTGAGGCGGTCGAAATAGCCGTCGGCGATGGCGCCGGCCTCGTTGCCGGCGAAACGGGTCAGCGATTGCTCGCCGTTGCGGTAGCTCAGGGTCAGGCCGAGGCCGATGGACAGGATGAAGATTGGCACGACGGTGAGCAGGAGCTTGCCGGTGATCGACTTGATCTTCATGGCATCAATCTTGGCTGGCGCGCGGGGCGGGGCGCATGGGTGGGTTTGCGATTCTGAATCCGGGCATGGTTCAAGGGTTAACGGCCAATCTTTGTCGCGCTTGAGGGGCTGGCGTCATGTTACGCCGATCTCCGCGACCGGGAACCCGGCCCGGGTCCGCGCCTCGGCGTTGAACGGTCCGCGCGGTGCCGGGAGGTGGGCGAGGGCGAGCTGGCGGCGCCATTCCGCACACGGGTCCAGGCCGCGCTCGCGGCACAGGTGGCGGAACCAGCGGTCGCCGGCGGCGACGTGGCCGATCTCGTCGCGCAGCACGATGTCCAGGATGGCGGCCCCGGCCGGGTCGCCGTAGCCGCGCAGCTTGGCCTGGATGCCGGGGGTGACGTCGAGGCCGCGCGCCTCGAAGTAGCGCGGGATCACCGCCATGCGGGCGAGCGGGTCGTGGCCGGTCAGCAGGGCGGTCTCCCAGAGGCCGCCGTGCGCGGGCAGGTCGCCGTAGTCGCGGCCGAGCGTGCGCAGGTGGTCGCGCAGGAGGCGGAAATGCAGCACCTCTTCGTCGGCCACCTTGAGCCAGTCGGCGTAGAAGGCGTCCGGCAGGCCCCGGAAACGGTACACCGCGTCCAGGGCCAGGTTGATGGCGGTGAACTCGATGTGGCAGAGGGCGTGGATCAGGGCCGCGTGACCTGCCGGGCCGTTCAGTTCGCGGCGCGGCATGGCCTTGGCCGGGAGCAGCTCGGGCCGGGCCGGGCGGCCTGCCTGGGTGAGGGGCTCGGCCTCCTCGAACGGTCCGGGCCGCACCAGGCCGGCCTGCCAGTCGGCCCACAGGCGTTCGGTGGCAGCCAGCTTGGCCTCGATGTCGGCCTCGGCCAGGACGGCGCGGGTGGCGGCGTGCAGGTTCACGGCAGGCGCGCCTCCAGGCGGACCAGGAGGTCGGGCCGCAGGCGGGCCGCCAGCCAGCCCAGCGTCACGCCGACCGTGTTGGCCAGCATGTCGTAGGCGCTCATGTCGCGGTAGCCGGTCATGCCCTGCAGGACCTCCAGGGCCGCGCCCATGGCCAGCAGGGCCAGGAAGGGCTTCAGCCGCTCCGGGTAGATCTGGCCGAACCAGGCCATGAGGGTGAAGTAGGCCAGGATGTGGCTGAACTTGTCGTTGACCTGGGCGTCGGGCAGGCTGGGTGGCGGCAGGAGGGAGAGCACGGTCACCAGGATGACCAGGCCCCAGCCGATGGCCAACCACAGGTGGCGGTGGGTGAGGGTGTTCATGGCCGCTATTTTATGATTAAGTCGTCCTGACAAACCGCGATGTCAGAAATGGAGGTGTTGCCATGGCTGGAATGCCGCCGGGGCCACGTTGTCCGGTCAGCAATCCCATAATCGTCGACAGCGGCACCCAGTGCCTGTCAAGGTCGCCGACACCGGGCGTGGCGGGCCTGAACGGGCAGCAGGATGAGGGTCGTGCCCTGGCTGCGGCCTTGGCCACGCTCCAGTCGCAGGCGGAACTGTTTGCCTGGCGTTTCATCAACGACGCCGGCGGCCGAAGGGGCACGCGTTGCAAACCAGGCGCGCAACCTGATCATGGACGAGATCAGGGCGATCACATCAGCCATCGGCCGCGCGGGCGCCGAAGCCCAGAAGGCCGCGGGTCTCACGTTGGATGAGGCGATTGCCAAGGCCGCCAACAAGCTATTTCCCGGCCAATCGTTCGCCGATCTGGCCCCCGTCCAGAAACGGCAGGTCTTCATGGAGGTGATCGAGGCCTCCGGTCGGTCCAGTCCGAGGTTCACGAGCCAGATACCGAAGTGGACTCGCTTTGGCAGGGGCCTGGCGGTAGTGACCGTCGCGATCTCGATCTACAACATCTGGGAAGCGAAGAACAGGGTTCGACAAGGCGTCAAGGAAGGGGCGACACTGCTCGGTGGCGCCCTGGGCGGGGCGGCCGCCAGCGCCAGTGCAGGCTTCGTCTGCGGGCCTGGGGCTCCCGTGTGCGTGACTGCGCTGTTCGTGGTGGGCGGCATCGCCGGGGCGCTGGCTGCGAGCTCCGCCGCGGATTGCGCGCTGGAGCAGAGTGAAATCGTCGCATGGTTGGGAGAGTAGGCATGCCGGCACCCACAGATCCGACCGTCCGAGATGACCCCATGCGTCTCGTCGCCTGGGCGGCGCTATCCAATCTGTTCCTGGATACCGATCTCGACGACCGGGACATCGAGGCCATTGCACGGGAACTTCGGGCAACGGGGTATCCCGCGTCCGAGCTTGAGCGGATCTATGAACAGGAGGTGGCGCCGGTGTGTTGGCGCAACCTGGGCGCAGTGCCCGGGGGGGTGTGGACTGGCTTCGACCGGGACTGGCTCGCTGGGGAGGTTCGGAAACACTTGCAGCATCCCGGTATCTGGAATGCAGTATGGCCGATCAGGACATGGCAGATCGGGGTCTGGACCCGCCTGAGCAGGCCGGACTGGAACCGGGTCAAGGCCCGTCTATAGCCCTGTTGGTTTATCATCGTCCCTGATGAATCGTCCCGCCTGACAAGAACCACGACCGGGAGGCGCCGCGTGCCGTCTCCGTTCGCATCCAACCAAACGGTGCCCACCATGTCCCGAGCAGACCCCGACTGGCGTTTCGCCACCCGCGCCATCCACGGTGGCTATGACGCCGCCGCTCACCAGGGTGCCCTGAACCCGCCCATCTACTGGTCGTCCACCTATGCCTTTGATTCGGCCGAGCAGGGCGCGGCGCGCTTCGCCGGCGAGGAGCCGGGCATGATCTACAGCCGGGTGACCAATCCGACCGTGGCCAACCTGGAACATCGCCTGGCCGCCCTGGAGAACGGTGAGGCGGCGTCATA
>JAAXVP010000088.1 GCA_013335435.1 Thiobacillus sp.
CCAACCTGGCGCGCGGCAAGCCGGCCAGCCAGAGCAGCACCTCGGAGTGGTCGCGCAGCAACGACGCCCAGGGCGCGGTGGACGGCGTCATCAACGGCGGCTACGGCTTCCATACCGGCAACCAGGCCAATCCCTGGTGGCAGGTCGACCTGGGTGGCAGCGCCCGGATCGACGAGGTGCGCATCTACAACCGCCAGGACTGCTGCGGCGAGCGGGCGCGCACCCTGCAGGTCATGCTGTCCGACGATGGCCGGCAGTGGCGCACCGCCTTCCGCCACGGCGGTACCACCTTCGGCGGCAAGGACGGCAACCCGCTCAAGGTCGCCCTGGCCGGCGCCCCGGCCCGCTATGTCCGGCTCCAACTCAACGAGGCCAACTGGTTCCACCTCGACGAGGTGGAGGTCTACGGCCAGATGACCGGTGCCGACGTGCCGGCCGGCGGGCGCGACTACACCGGCTACACGCCCGAACCGGCCGGCCCGGCCGGGCCGGCGCAGACGCCCACGGGCGCCAAGCCGGTCCGTGAGGACGACGCCGGACCCTACCAGTGGAACGACGCCACCCAGGTACAGACCCAGCGGGTCCACGCCGGCCGGGCCGCCTTCCACTCCACCGGCAACAACCACTTCACCCACCGCCTCGGACTGGCGGGCAACTACCCCGGCCAGTACCGCTACCTCGACTTCTGGCTCTGGTTCGACAAGCCGGGCGCGGACATCCAGATCCAGGTCCAGGTGGACGGCAACTGGGGCAAGCGCTGGGGCTTCGAGGCCGGGCCGAGCTATGACGGCTACGGCTGGGCCATGGAGGGCACCACCGTCAACCAGCCCTCCGGCCGCTGGCTGCACCTGCGCCTGGACCTGATCGAGCAGCTCCACATCGCCGCCGGCCAGGCCATCACCGGGCTGGCCTTCTCCTCCGACGGCGCCGATGTCTGGTACGACTCGGTCTATCTGGTGCCGGTGGAATCGCCCCTGCCTGCCCCGGCGGTGCGACCGTCCGGCAAGCGGGTGCTGGAGGACGACGCCGGGCCCTACACCTGGGTCGACGCTACCGTGGTGCAGAAGGACGTGGTGGCCTACGGCCAGGCCGCCTTCCGCTCCGACGGCAACGACCACTTCACCGCCGAACTGGGCGTGGTGGGCGACTACCCCGAGCAATTCCGCAGCCTGAGCTTCTGGGTCTTCCCCATCGGCGCGGGCGCGGACATCCAGCTCCAGGTCCAGGTGGACGGCCAGTGGGGCAAGCGCTGGGGCTACGAGGCCGGGCCGAAATACGACGGCTACGGCTGGGCCATGGAAGGCACCAGCACCGGGCTGAAACCCGGGGTCTGGCAGGAACTCAGGATCGACCTGATCCGCGACCTGCACATCAATCCGGGCCAGCGGATCACCGGCCTGGCCTTCTCATCGGACGGCGCCGACGTCTACTACGACTCGGTCTATTTGCAGCCGAACCCCAGCCCGGCCGTCAAGCCGAGCTTCCAGCCCGCCGGCAAGCGGGTGCTGGAGGACGACGCCGGCGGCTACCACTGGGCCGAGGCCACCGAGGTCCAAAGCTACCTGGTGTTCAACGGCAGCCGCGCCTTCCGCTCCACCGGCAACAACCACTTCCTGGCCGACCTGGGCGTGGCCGGCAATGGCGCCGGCCAATACCGGGCGATCGGCTTCTGGGCCTTCTTCATGGGCCCGGCGGCGGACCTCCAGCTCCAGGTCCAGGTCAACGGCGAATGGGGCAAGCGCTGGGGCTACGAGGCCGGGCCGAAGTACGACGGCTACGGCTGGGCCATGGAAGGCACCACGGCCAACCTGCCCAACGGCCGCTGGACCTGGCTCCGGGCCGACCTGATCGACCAGCTGCACCTGAAGCCGGGCGACCGCATCACAGGGCTGGCCTTCTCGTCGGACGGCGGCGACGTGGCCTATGACAGCGTCTACCTGCTGCCGGCCGGGGCGACGCCGGGCATGACCGGGGGCAGCCAGGGCGGGACGGCGATTGCGACCGGCGGCCGCGAGTACACCGCCCAGCCGGGCGGACGCGACTACACCGGCGCACCGGTCCAGGGCCAGTTGCTGTTCGAGGTCGGCAACATCGGCGGGGTCGGCAACGGCCCCAGTCAGGCGACCCGGTTCACCCTGGCCACGCCCAACTACATCACCCTGATCCGCGACTACCACTGGAATAGCGCCCGCGGTGCCAGTCCCGGCACCATCGCGGTGCGCGACGGCAACGGCAGGACATGGGGGCCCTGGGCCGCCAGCGGCAGTCCGGGCCAGGGCGGCATACCGAACGCCTACTGGACCGCCCATCCCAACGTGGTCCTGCCGGCCGGCACCTACACGGTGGTCGACTCCGACCCGGCTTCCTGGTCGCACAACGGCGAATCGGGCGGACGCGGCTTCGTCCGGGTCGAGGGCTACCCGTCCGGACCCGGCCAGGTGACCACGCAGCCGGTGACCGGCAATCCCGAGGTCGACGGCCTGCTCGATGCCGTAAAATCGCTGAAGGGACTATTCGGGAAATGACAGGGTGACGGCAAGGCAGGCACGCGCAAGAAACCGTCGTTCCCGCGCAAGCGGGAACCCAGTTGAATCAAAACGCTGGCTCCCCGCCTTTGCGGGGATGACGGCCTTGGCCATGATCCTGTTCGCCACCGCCCTGGCCTATTGCAACGCCCTGGCCGCCGGTTTCCAGTTCGACGACTTCAACGTCATCGTCGACAACCCGGCGGCGCATTCCCTGGCCGCCTGGTGGGCCGGCATGCCAGGTATCCGGCCCCTGCTCAAGCTCAGCTACGCCCTGAACTGGCTGGCCGACCCCGGCCCGTTCGGTTTCCATGCCGTCAACGTCCTCCTGCACCTCGTCAACGTCGCCCTGGTCTGGCGCCTGACCGGCCACCTGCCCGCCGCCTCGGCGGAGCGCCGGCAGGCCACCCGGGTCGTCGCCACCCTGCTGTTCGCCGTGCACCCGATCCAGACCGAATCGGTCACCTACGTCAGCGGCCGGTCCATGGTGCTGATGGCCAGCTTCGGCCTGGCCGGCCTGCTCGCCTGGCTGGAGGCGCCTGGGCACGCCCGGCCCGGCCTCTGGCGCCTGGCCGCCGGTCTCCTGCTGGTCGCCGCCATCCTGACCAAGGAGGTGGCCGTGGTCCTACCCCTCACCTTGCTGCTGTTCCGCCAGCCGGCTGGCAAGGCCCGCTGGCTGCCCCTGGTCCTGGCCGGCCTGGCCCTGGCCGCCCTGTTCGGCCTGTTCGGCTACCGCCACCTGTTCGCCGAGCCGGCGCCGCGCGGCCTGGCCGCCAACCTGCTGTCCGAAGCCAACGCGGTCTATTACCTGCTGGGCCAGCTGTTCCGGCCCTGGGCCCTGAACATCGACCCGGTGCTGCCCGAGCTGACCGGCTGGTCCCTCCTGTCCGCGGCCCAGGTCACCGGGATCGCGGCGGCCCTGGCCGCCGCCTGGCGGTTCCGGCATTCCCGGCCCTGGCTCACCTTCGCCGTGGCCTGGTTCGTCATCCTGCTGCTGCCCACCCACAGCCTGATCCCGCGCCTGGACCTGGCCAGCGAGCGCCATCTTTATCTGGCCGGGCTGGGGCCGTTCTGGCTCGTCGGGGTGGCCCTGGCCGCCCTGCCCGGCCGCCTGGCCTGGCCGGCCGTGGCCGCCCTGGCGCTGGCCGGGGTCGCCTTCACCCACTTGCGCAACCAGGACTACCGCGACGAGATCAGCCTGTGGCGGCAGACCACCGCCCAGTCGCCCGGCAACGCCCGGGCCTGGAACAACCTGGGCTGGGCCTACCTGCTCGCCGGGCGCAAGGACGCGGCCCGGCCGGCCTTCCAGCGCGCCCTCGAAATCGAGCCCGGCGACGAGCTGGCGCGCAGCAACCTCGACTACCTCGACAAGGTGAGACCATGACCGACAAGACCGAAGCCCTCATCTGGGAAACCGACCTGCCCCTGTTCTCCCGCCGCATGCTGACCCAATGGACCCTGGCCATGCTCGCCACCGCCCTGGTGATGGGGGTGATCCTGGGCACGGTGTTCGCCGCCCAGGGCGAATGGGACGCCCTCGCTCCCATGGCCATGATGACCGGCGCCGTCACCGGCGGCCTCTGGCTCCTGGGCCTGCTGATCATGGCCGTGCTGTTCCGGGGCAAATACCGGGTGCGCTACACCCTGTCGAACACCGGCATCGTCTGCGAGACCCTCTCGACCGTGGCCAAGAAGGCCAACCGGGCCGCCATCGTGGTCGGCGTCCTGGCGCGCAGCCCGCAGGCGGTCGGCGCCGGCCTGATCGGGGTGTCGCGGGAGACCGAGGAGGTGAACTGGTCGGGTTCGTTCAAGGCCGTGCCGCATCCGGACGAGAACGTGGTCATGCTGCGCAACGCCTGGCGCAGCCTGCTCTGGGTGCAGTGCAACCCGGACAACTACGCCCAGGTCGCCGCCGCCATCGAGGCCCACATGAAGCGCCGGCGCACCGCCAGCCGGGTGCCCGGCAAGTCCCCGGTGCCGGCCTACCTGGGCCGCAGCGCCCTGGTGGTGCTGGCCAGCCTGCCCCTGTTCCCGCTTGCCGAGGAGTTCGACACCGGCCTGTTCCTGCCCTTGTTCATCCTCTGCTTCGGCCTGGCCATGGTCTGGCTGATCAACCTGTTCGGCTGGGTGGTCCTGGGCGGCCTCGCCGCCCAGGCCGGCATGGTGGTACTGGACCAGCTGGAGGTGCGCGAGTCCATGTTCGACCCCGGCCGCTTCTATCGGGCCTATGAGGTCCTGGGCGGCGACGACCTCAGCCTGCTCCTGGTCGCCGGCATCGGCGCCGGGGTGCTGGTCTGGCTTTCGGTCGGCGCCCTCAGGGGCCGCTGGCTGGCCGCCCTGGTGGCGGACCAGAGCGACATGGCGGGCTGATCAGCGCACCGGCCGCAGCGCCGACTTGGGCCGGAACGCCTTGACCATCTCGTCACGCGTCTCCAGGTAGGGCCCGCCGATCAGGTCGACGCAATAGGGCACGGCGGCGAACACGCCGTCCAGGGTTTCCTTGATCGCCTTGGGCTGGCCGGGCAGGTTCAGGATCAGGCAATTCCCCCGCACCACGCCGACCTGGCGCGACAGGATCGCGGTCGGCACGTACTTCAGGCTGACCGCGCGCATCTGCTCGCCGAAACCCGGCAACACCTTGTCGGCCACCGCCAGGGTGGCCTCCGGGGTGACGTCGCGCGGCGCCGGGCCGGTGCCGCCGGTGGTCAGGACCAGGCAGCACTGTCCGGCCAGTTCGACCAGGGCCTGTTCGATCACCGCCTGTTCGTCCGGGATCAGGCGCTCGACGAAAGTCAGCGGGTTGTGCAGGGCCGCGGCCAGCCATTCCTTCAGGGCCGGCAGGCCCTGGTCCTGGTAGACGCCGGTACTGGCGCGGTCGCTGACGGAGACGATGCCGATGGTGGCGGGATCATGCATGGTGTCGTGGTCGGAGATTGGCGGGGCTCTTGTTTACCATGTTCGGCCCCGCCCTGCATTGACCTCGACTACGCCCCCGTACAGGACGGCTAACCCCGCGTCTTTGCGATCATGTGGTCGATGACCTGGCTGTGCTCGTGCTGCGGGCTGAACATGACGATCTCGGCATCGGAATCGACCCTGACATTGTGGCCCGGAGGCCAGTAGAACAAGTCGTTCGCCTTGACTGTCTCCTGGCCGCCCTGCTGGTCGGTCGTGGTGAGTTGGCCGCGCAGCACGAAACCCCAGTGCGGACACTGGCAGGCGTTGCCTTGCAGCCCCTGGAACAGCGGCGTGGTGTCCACCCCCGCCGAGAGGGTGAAATATTCGCCGCTGATCCTGCCCAGCCCGGTGGCGTCGCCGAAATCCAGGCGCTGCCGGATGACGGCACCGGGGATGCTCATCTTGACGTCCACATCGTCCTTGGCAATTCGCATCGCTTGTTCTCCTCGTAATGGCATGTAGGACGCTGACGTTCCTGCCGGCGCATCAAGCGGCCCTGGCCTGCTTCTCCTCGGCCTTGCGGGCGAACCACTTCGCGGCCTCCGCGTCCCAGTCGTCGGACCGGAAGTAGGGGTTGCTGCGCGGGTGCAGGATCATGTTGGGATCGACCTCCAGGCCGATGCCCTCCAGGAAGTTGACCAGGCCGATGCGCTCGATCATCTCGCCGGTGCGCTCGTGCTCGAGGGCGTTCTCGGCGAAGAAGTCGAGGATGCTGCGCGCCAGGTCGTTCAGCTTCTCGAAGTCCGCGTCGGTCTCCAGCTTCATGAACGGGATGATCACCGTGCCCATGGTGGCGCCGATCTTCAGCACCCCCTTGCCGCCGGCCAGGATGGTGACCCCCTTGTCCAGGCCGGGCAGCAGCGCGCCCGGCATGACGTTCAGGCAGTGCATGCAGCGCACGCAGTTGTGGTTGTCGATCGCCATCTCGGTGTCCAACGCCACGCGCAGAACCGATTCGTGCGCCTTGGCCGGAGTACCGACGTCGCGCAGGGTGATCGCCTTGGTCGGACAGTTGCTGATCACCATGTTCACCAGGTCGGCCATGCTGTGGTCGGCCATCCAGTCCTTGGCGATGGCCTCGTCGGTGCGGATGTTGTCGCGCCAGGTGCCGATGGTGGCCATGTCGGAGCGCTGGATCGCGTTGACGCAGTCGTTCGGACAGCCGGAGAACTTGAACTTGAACTTGTACGGCAGCGAAGGCCGGTGCATGTCGTCGATGTTGCGATTGATCACCGTGCGCATGGCACGTGCCTCGTCGTAGCAGGACATCTCGCAGCGTGCCGCACCGACGCAGGACATCGAGGTGCGCAAGGCCGGCCCGGCGCCGCCCAGGTCGAAGCCCATGGCGTTGAGGTTGTCGAAGGCATGCTGGACGTTCTCGGTCTTGATACCCTGGAACATGATGTCGCCGGATTGGCCGTGGAAGGCGATCAGGCCCGAGCCGCCGGCCTCCAGCCAGGCGTCGCACAGGTTGCGCAGCAGGCCGGAGGTGTAGTGCATGCCGGCCGGCGGCTGGATGCGCAAGGTGTGGAACTCGGCCGCCTCCGGGAACATGGGCTTGCCGTCGGCATTCTTCAGCTCGGTGAAGCGCGGGATGACGCCACCGCCGTAGCCGACCACCCCGACCGTGCCGCCCTTCCAGAAGCCCTTGCGGGTCTCGTAGGAGGTCTCCAACTGGCCGAGCAGGTCGACCATCATCGGGTTGTCCTCGGCCAGGCGCTTCAGGCCGGTGACGAAAGACGGCCAGCGGCCGGATTCCAGCTCGTCCAGCATGGGGGTGTCGGGCAACTTGTTCATGGCGGATACCTCCTCCTCGTTTAGCGAGTTATTACTATAGTTATTTACTCAACTATTACCAGTACGCGATAACCCCCCTGTTCGCGGGGTAGTACACCCCATGCGGCGTGGCGATACTCGGCGCAACCGATAACGGGGAAATCCCATGCCGCATCGCCATACCCGCCTGGCCACGGCCCTCGCCGCCGCCGGCCTCGTCGCTCTCGCCCAGAGCACCCATGCCGACGGCAGCCTGACCGGCCTGAACTACCTGCCTGGCAGCTACAGCGCCGGCGCCAGCCTGGTCTGCGCCGAAGGCCTGGCCCTGTCGGACGACGGCCTGGTCGTGGCCGGCAAGCAAAGCGTCGGCTGCGGCGCCACGGTCCAGGCCGCCCGGTTCACCTCCGATGGTGTGCAGGCCCTGGCGTTGCCGGCCGGCACCACCACCTCGGCGGTCCAGGGCGCCTCCGCCGACGGCACGACCCTGGTCGGCTGGGGCAACGTCGGCTCGCCCTATACCAGCGCCCTGGTATGGGAAGGCGGCGGCGTCGGCATCCTGCCCGACCTGAGCAACACCATCGCCGCCAGCCAGGCCTGGGCGGTATCCGACGACGGCACCGTGGCGGCCGGGACCAGCCACACCGGCAGCGTGCTGACCGGCTACCACGCCGTGCGCTGGATCAAGAGCGGCGGCACCTGGGGCGCGCCCGAGGACATCCACGGCGGCGGCTTCACCATGAGCTTCAGCCGCGACCTCGACGCCACCGGCACCACCGTGGTCGGCTACGGCGGCAGCGAGGTCAGCCAGTACGTCGGCTCGACCCTGACCCACGTCAGCGGCTACACCGAAGAGGCCTTCCGCTGGACCGCGGCCGGCGGCATGGCCGGCCTGGGCGTCCTGACCAGCCACGACACGCCGGTTTCCGCCGTGGGCTACACCGCGCGCAGCCGGGCCAACGCGGTCTCGGCCGACGGCCTGGTGGTGGTGGGCGAATCGCGCGCCGCCGGCGACTCCGCCGACATCGCCGATTCCATCCTGGCCTTCCGCTGGACCCAGGCGGGCGGCATGGTCAGCCTGGGCACCCTGGCGGGCGGCAAGTACAGCATCGCCAACGACGTCAACGCCGACGGCAGCGTGATCGTCGGCAACGCCGGCATGCCCATCCCGGCCGTCCCCAGCATCCAGGGCGGCTATGCCTTCCGCTGGACCGAGGCGGGCGGCATGCAATACCTGGGCGACTGGCTGGCCGGCAACGGCGTCACGGTCGGCGACAACAGCTTCACCACCGCCGTGGCGGTGGACGCGAGCGGCAACGTGGTCATGGGCAAGGGCCAGATCAACGGCATCACCCAGACCTACGTCGCCCGGGTCGCCGGCGCGACCGGCGGCGGCGACACCGGAGGCGGCGACACGGGAGGCGGTGGCACCGGCGTCATCGGCCTGGACGACTTCATGGCCACCATGGCCAGCGTCGCCCGCACGGTGGGCCTGCCCGGCGAGATCGCCCGGATGACCTTCTTCGGCGCCCACCACCGCCCCCTGGCCGACAACGGACTGCCCGCGGGCGGCTGCCTGTGGGCCACCGGCGACCTGGGCGGTAGCGGCGACCGGCGCCAGGACCTGGCCGAGTTCGGCGTCTGCGGCGACTTCGGCGCCTGGCGCCTGGGTGCCGGCCTGGGCGCCAGCCGGGTCGGCGATGACCTGGCCCTGGGCGGCGAGGCCGACTACGACGGCCGCCACCTCTATCTGGAGGCCGACTACCGCCTCGGCGACCGATTGCTGGCCAGCCTGGCCGGCTTCTACGGCGGTTGGGACGCCGACATCAAACGCAACTACCTGAACGGCGCCACGGTCGAGACCGCCCGCGGCGATACCGACGTGCGCGCCTGGGCCCTGCGCGTCCGCCTGGACTGGCTCGACGCCGCCAGCCTGGGCCGCTTCAGCCTGTCGCCCTTCGCCGCCTACAGCCACGGCCGCGGCCACACCGACGGCTACGCCGAGACCGGCGGCGCCTTCCCGGTGACCTACGCCGACGCCAGCCAGACCAGCCGCGAGCTGCGCCTGGGCCTGGGCGCGCGCAACGCCCTCAGCGCCGACACCGACCTGCGCCTGTCGGCCGAGGCCATCCACCGCTTCGATTCCGACGCCGCCATCACCTTCGACGGCGGTGCCGGCATCGGCAGCCGGACCGTCGCGGCACCCGAGAGCACGCGCAACCGCGCCCGCTTCGGCATCGAGGTCGACCACCGGGTCGACACCCGATCCCTGCTCAGCGCCTCCCTGCACGCCAGCACCGGCGGCGATACCGCCTGGCTCGGCAGCGTGAGCTGGAAACGCCGCTTCTGACCGTCCGACAAGGAGAACCGCCATGAACCGTCCCGCCCTCGCCCTGCTCTGCCTGGCCCTGGCCCTGCCCGCCCGGGCCGCCGACGAGCTGTCCTACTTCGACCTCAAGGCCGCGCCCGAGGCCCAGATGGCCGCCTACGTCGAGGTCGACGGCGGCGCCAGGCTCAAGGACGTGCGCCGGGTCGTGGTGCCGCAGTTCCGGGTCGAATTCCAGACCCGCGCCGAGTCGTCCGCCTCGGATGGCCGCTACCTGGGCGGCGGCAGCCACGCCAGCGCCTCCAGCTCGGCCTACGTGCACCTGAAGGGCCTCGACGACGCCCTGATGCAGAAGATCACCGACCGGGCCTACGCCGCCTTCGTCCAGGACATGACCGCCAAGGGCATCGAGGTGATCGGCCCCGACAAGCTGGCCGCCGAGCCGGAATACGAGCCGGTGCTGCGGGTCGGCAAGGCCTCGGGCGAGACCCTGGAGACCAAGGACAGCCTGTCCCGTTTCTTCGCCCCCGCCGGCGGCCGGGTCTACGCCCTGCTCCGGCGCACCGACAAGGACCGCCAGGGCTTCGGCAGCGGCCTGGCGACCGGCTTCGCCGACATGCAGAAGGAAATCCCCAAGGCCGAACTGGCCCTGGCCAAGAAGTACGGCGCGCCCTGCCTGAAGGTCCTGCTCACGGTCAGCCCGGCGCGGGTGCGCGCCTCGGCGGCGGCGGCCGGCGGCCTGATCGGCGCCGCGGTCAGCCTGATGTCGTCGACCGAGATCAAGCCCGGCCTCACCGTCACCGAGGAATCCCGCCTGGTATTCCGCAGCGCCGGGCATTCCGAGAACGACTTCAAGATGTTCGGCGGCAAGCGCTTCTTCGGCAAGAAGGTGCGCGACTTCACCGAGGAAGGCGACAGCGCGGTCTACCTGAAGCAGGACGTGCGGGTGGCCGACGCCATTTCCGCCAAGGGCATGGAAGACACCACCAGCGGCCTCGACAAGGTCGGCAACGCCCTGGCCCCGGTCCTGGCCCTGACCCTGGGGGTGAGCGGCAAGCACACGGAATACACCATCGAGGCCGACCCGGCCCTGTTCGAGCGGGTCGCCGGCGAGGAATTGGCGGCCGCCAACCGCATGCTCATCGCCCGCTTCCGCGAGGCCAGCGACGGCATCGGCGTGGAAGCGGCACCGGCACCGGCCGCAAGCGCCGCTTCGTCCGGCGAATCGGGCATGCCGACCTTCTGATCGACATCACCTAACCACAGCAAACCCCACCCGGAGAATCCGAGATGACCCTAGCCCATTACCCCGCACGCCTTTTCTGCATGCTCATAGCCACACTGTCCGGCCAAGCCAGCGCAGCAGTAATCGACTTCAATTCCCTACTCACGGCGACCACCAATCCCTTCGTATCGGTCACGAGTCCGTACATCGAGGATGGATTCAAACTGACCACGGTGGCAGGCGCCTCTTTCACCTACGGCGGAGAAGCCATCTATGCCACCACCGCCGCGAACGCCAACTGGACCGGCTCTCCCGGCGTCTATTCCGGTACCAACGCCTACTACGGCAGCGCCTTCCTGCTGGAACGGGTCGACGGCGGCACATTCGACCTGGTGAGCATGGACGCGGCATCCTTCTGGTCCAACAACGCCAACGCACAGAACTTCAATGTCTACGGGTACCCGGACGCTGGCGGGTTTGTTCATCAGAATTTCACTCTCGACAGCAGCACAAACACCCTGCAAACGCTGATCTTCAACGACGGCTTCAAGGGCCTCGACAAGATCATCTTCAGCTCGGTGTACGCCCAGGTCGACAACATCAATTTGCGGGTCGCCGCCGTCCCCCTGCCGCCCAGCCTCGCCCTGATGCTGCCGGGACTCGGGCTGCTCGGCTTCCTGGCCAGGCGCGGCAAGGCGGCCTGACAAAACGGGGATGGCCGGTGATTTGCATGCATCGGGACCATGGTTTGCACGCTCGCCCCGGCATGGAGAACGCATCAGGGCGCCATGCGCTGTCCGGACAGCTTCTTCAACCCGAGAGGTATCGGCCTGGCCCGAACCAGAGCGACAAAAACATAGCCTTTGCTACCCGGGCGTGATCGCAACGTGTAGCCGCAGAAGGCGAAAGCGCTGTTATGCACGCAGGACGGCGTGATTTCGGCGAGGGTGGCGGCCGGGAAAAAGCGCGCGATGTCGTCGCGCGTCGATTCCTGAAGCACGCATTCGCGCTCGCAAGTCACGTTGGCCCAGGCGCCATCGGACAGCTTCTGTTCCACGTCCCAGCGGGTCCCGGTCAGGGAGACGAAGAACGTGAAATCCGTGACGTGGCCATCCCGGTGGATGACGGCGTAGGTGCCGACATCGGTGGCATCCAAGGCCAGGACGGGTATCGGGATTGCCATTAGGCAGAGGCAGGCAAGCAGACGAAACATGATGGCTCCCATGATGTTCAAACTATTGATCCGGCCCGTAAATATATGGACTCCCACCCTCACCCGCACTGCCGTGCACC
>JAAXVP010000089.1 GCA_013335435.1 Thiobacillus sp.
CCTCGCCCATGTCCTGGCCACCGTGGTCTGGGTGGGCGGCATGTTTTTCGCGCACCAATGCCTGCGTCCGGTCGTCCTGGCCCAGTTGGAGCCGCCGCAACGCCTGCGCTTGTGGGACGGGGTGTTCGGGCGGTTCTTCCCGTGGGTATGGGGCGCCATCCTGCTGCTGGTCCTGAGCGGCCAATTGCTGGCCGTGCAACTGGGCGGCATGGCCGCCGTGGGGCTCCATGTCCACGCCATGGCCGGTATCGGCTACCTCATGGCGGCGATCTTCTCCTACATCTACTTCGTGCCCTACCGCGCCTTGCATCGGGCTGTGGCGGCCGCGGACTGGCCCGCCGGCGCCGCCGCCCAGAACCGTATCCGCGTGCTGGTCGGCGTCAACCTGACCCTGGGTCTGCTCAATATCGTCCAGGTCTTCGTGTTGCCCTTACTGGCTTAACGCCGCCACCCTGTGGAAGGCGGACTGGCCGCCCGTCAGCTCGCCCGTCGGTGCCAGGTCCCAGCGCCATTCCGAGCGGATCTTCCAGGCGGCCAGCAAAGGGCGGTAATCGCGCCGCTCGATGACGGCGCCGGTTGTGTCCAGCCGGGTCTGTTCGAGGTCGGCGAGCAGGCAGACGGGAGCCCCGAAGCGGCCCAGCCAGGCCAAGTGGTTGGCCAGCAGGGTTTCGCCATAGCGGGCAATCCCCGGTTCCGTCAGTTCGGGCCGGCGCGCACGCAACCAGCGCTGCGCGGGGGCGGCCAATTGCGACAGCAGGTTGACCGAGGCGACCCAGTCGATCCCGGGCTCGTCGAGGAAGCGGGTCGGCACGGGCGGTTCGACGGGCGGCCGCGCCAGGCACTCGGTCACGTCCGCCTCGATCAGGCGCACGTTGGCGTGCCGGTGCGCCGCCAGCCGGGCGGGCCATGGCTGTACGATGTCGACCAGCCAGACCTGTTCGAACAGGCCGGCCAACTCCGCAAGCGGGACATCGAGCAGATGCCCGGAGCCGAGTACCAGGGCGATGCGGCGACCGCGGGCGGCGTGGGCCGAATCGAGCAGGGCCCGTCGGCTGGCCGCGAGATGGGGCGCCCAGGCGGCCCGGCAACGCCGGTGGCGGGCGGCGATGGCGATGCTCTCGGCCAGCAGGCCCATGCGCCGCGCCGTGGCGGAGGCCGGGGTGACCAGCCAGGCAAGGGCCTCGGCCAGCATCAGCGCAGGCCGTAGTCGGCGAATTTGGCCAAGGCCTCATCCATCTCGGCGTCATTCAGCAGAACAGGCTCGCCCATCAGGCTGGCGCGCCAGTATTGTTCGCACAGGCTTTCCACCTCGACCGCCAGGGCCAGGGCCAGGGCCAGCGTGCGGCCGGTGGCGACCAGGCCATGGTTGGCCATCAGGCAGGCCCGGCGGCCGGCCAGGGCGGCGAGGACGTGGTCGGACAACGCCTGGGTGCCGAAGGTGGCATAGCCGGCACAGCGGATGTCCTTGCCGCCGGCCACCGCGATCATGTAGTGGAAGGCCGGGAGGTCCCGGCGCAGGCAGGCCAGGGATACGGCGAACGGCGAGTGGGCATGGACCACGGCATTGATCTCCGGTCGGGCGGCGTAGATGTCCCGGTGGATGCGCCACTCGCTGGAGGGCCGCAGCTCGCCCGTGCCGGTGCCGTCCATGGCCATCCGCACCACCTGGTCGGGCTGGACCCCGGCCGAGGCCAGGCCGGACGGCGTGACCAGAAAACCGTTGCCGCAACGGGCACTTACGTTGCCCGAGCTGCCCCGGTTCAGGCGCTCGGCGACGGTCAGGCGTGCCGTCTCGGCAACCGAGATGCGCAAGGTGGTTTCGATCACGGACTAACCTTTCGAAAGAAAAATAACGAAATATTATTGACAGAAAAAATGCCATAGCTAAAATGCGCAGCCTCAAAGCGGGAGTAGCTCAGTTGGTAGAGCGCAACCTTGCCAAGGTTGAGGTCGCGAGTTCGAGCCTCGTCTCCCGCTCCAAGATACACCGGGGAAAGCTTACAGGCTTTCCCCTTTCCCTTTCAGGACACGGTTTCTCGCGGCGCGTTAGCAAAGCGGTTATGCACCGGATTGCAAATCCGTGTAGGTCGGTTCGACTCCGGCACGCGCCTCCAAATAGCCTTACCGACCCGCCCGGGTGGCGAAACAGGTAGACGCAAGGGACTTAAAATCCCTCGACTTCGGTCGTACCGGTTCGAGTCCGGTCCCGGGCACCAAATCCTGCTCAGTTATCCCCAAACGCTCAGGCAGTTTATTTAGTTGCCGGAAACCTGTTACAATTCAAAAGATTTCTGATGGGCGTTGCGCCCATTTTTTGTTTCTAAGGCGATGGAACTACAAATTTTGATCGAGCCGACCCTGGTCGGCATGGGCTATGAACTGGTTGCCACCGAGCGGGTGGGGCGCGGCCTGCTGCGCGTCTACATCGACAAGCCGGACGGCATAGGCGTCGAGGACTGCGTCAAGGTCAGCAACCAGCTGACCCGCCTGTTCATGGTCGAGAACGTCGACTACAGCCGGCTGGAAGTGTCGTCGCCTGGCCTCGATCGACCCCTGGTCAAGGAGGCCGATTTCGTCCGCTTTGCCGGTGAGCAGGCGAATATCAAGTTGCGCATGCCCACCGAGACGGGGCGTAAGAAATTTGTCGGCAAGCTTGCCGGCATCGCCGATGGCGTGTTGAACCTGGAGACGGAGACGGGCGCCGTGGCGATCCCGCTGGCCGATATCGATTCGGCCCGTCTGGTACCGAATATTTGATGGATTTGCCCCGGAGGATGCGATGAGTCGGGAAGTACTGTTGTTGGCCGATGCGCTGGCGCGCGAGAAGAATGTCGATCCGGACGTGGTGTTCGGCGCCCTGGAAGCGGCCCTGGCCCATGCCACCAAGAAGCGTTTCAGCGAGGACGCCGAAGTTCGTGTCGCCATCGACCGCAAGACCGGCGAGTACGAGGCCTTCCGCCGTTGGGAAGTGCTGCCCGACGAGGCCGGCCTGGAATTCCCCGATCGCCAGTACCTCCTGTTCGAGGCGCGCGAGATCGATCCCGAGATCGAGGTCGGCCAGTTCATCGAGGAGCCGACCGAGGCGGTCGACTTCGGTCGTATCGGCGCCCAGGCCGCCAAGCAGGTGATCCTGCAGAAGATCCGCGATGCCGAGCGCGAGCAGGTTCTGAACGACTTCCTGGCGCGCGAGGAAAACCTGGTGTCCGGCACCATCAAGCGCATGGAGCGCGGCAACGCCATCATCGAGTCGGGCCGCATCGAGGGCCTGCTGGCGCGCGACCAGATGATCCAGAAGGAAAACCTCCGCATCGGCGACCGCGTCCGTGCCTGCCTGATCCGCGTCGAGCGCGGCGGCCGCGGTCCGCAACTGATCCTGTCGCGCACCGCGCCGGAGTTCATCAAGCAACTGTTCGCCCTGGAAGTGCCGGAAATCTCCGAGGGCCTGATCGAGATCAAGGCGGCGGCGCGCGACCCCGGCCTGCGCGCCAAGATCGCCGTGAAATCGAACGACCAGCGCGTCGATCCGCAGGGTTCCTGCATCGGCGTGCGCGGCACCCGGGTCACCGCCGTGACCAACGAACTGAACGGCGAGCGCGTCGACATCATCCTGTGGTCGCCCGAGCCGGCCCAGTTCGTGATCAACGCCCTGGCCCCGGCCGAGGTCACCAGCATCGTGGTGGACGAGGACAAGCACAGCATGGACGTGGTGGTGGACGAGAGCCAATTGGCCAACGCCATCGGCCGCGGCGGCCAGAACGTGCGCCTGGCCTCCGAGCTGACCGGCTGGACCCTGAACATCATGACCGAGACCGAGGCCGACGAGAAGAAGGAGACCGAGGTCGCCTCCATCCGTCAGCTGTTCATGGAGCGCCTCGACATCGACCAGGACGTCGCCGATGTCCTGGTGGAGGAGGGTTTCTCCACCCTGGAAGAGATTGCCTACGTGCCGCTCGCCGAAATGCTCGAGATCGAAGTCTTCGACGAGGATACCGTCAACGAGCTGCGCGCCCGTGCCCGCGATGCCCTGCTGACCGCGGCCATCGCCCAGGAGGAAACGGTGGAGAAGGAAGCCACCGACCTGATGACCGTCGAGGGCATGGATGCCGGCCTGGCGGCGGAACTGTCCGCCAAGGGTGTCAGCTCGGCCGAGGACCTGGCCGATCTGGCCGTGGACGAACTTGTGGAACTTACCGGCATGGCCGAGGACAGGGCGCAGGCCCTGATCATGGCCGCGCGTGCGCCCTGGTTCGCCTGAGCTGCAGAAATAGAGGGTTAGATGAACGTCGAACAATTTGCCAACGAGCTGAAAGTTGCCCCGGCGCTACTGGTGGAGCAGTTGCAGTCCGCCGGGGTGTCGGTGAATGGAATCACGGATGTCCTGTCCGACCAGGACAAGGCGCGCTTGCTGGATTATCTGCGTGAGAAGCATGGCGCCCAGGCGCCCAAGACCAAGATCACGCTGATGCGCAAGCAGACCTCCGAGATCAAGACCGCCGACAGCTCGGGCAAATCCCGCACCATCCAGGTCGAGGTGCGCAAGAAGCGCGTCCTGGTCAAGCGCGAGGCGCCGGTCGCCGCGGCCGAGGAGGCCCCGCTCGAGCCGGTCGTCGAGGCGGCAGTCGAGATCGAGCCGGAAATGCCGGTCGAGATCGTGGCCGAGCCGGTGGTCGAGGTGGTCGAGCCGGTCGCGACGCCCGAAGTGACCGAGCCGGTCGAAGTGGTCGAGCCGGCAGCGCCGGTCGAGGCCTCCGAAGCGGTTGGCGACGTCGCCGAGCAAGCGCCTGCGGCGCCGGCAGCCCCGGTCATCGGCGAACACGAACTCAAGCTGCGCGAGGCCGAGGCCTCGCGCCACGCCGCGCTGCGCGCCATCCAGGAGGCCGAGTTGAAGGCCAAGCAGGAGCGCGAGGCGGCCCGCAAGCAGGCCCAGGAGGCCGAGGCCGCGAAGAAGGCCGCCGAGGCGGCCAAGCCGCCGGCGAAGGCGCCGGGCGAGACCAAGCCCGCCGTCAAGCCCAAGGTCGACAAGGTCGCCGTCAAGAAGGGCAAGACCGCCCAGGAAGAATCGGCCGGCAAGAAGGGCCTCAAGACGCGCGGCGCCCTGGAATCGGAAAGCGGCTGGCGCGGCGGTGGCCGCAAGTCCCGGCACAAGTCCGACCAGCCCCAGTTCGTACCGCCGACCGAGCCGACCATCAAGGAAGTCCTGGTGCCGGAGACCATCAGCGTCGCCGACCTGGCGCACAAGATGTCGGTCAAGGCCGCCGAGGTCATCAAGGCCTTGATGAAGATGGGTTCCATGGTCACCATCAACCAGGTCCTGGACCAGGAAACCGCCATGATCCTGGTCGAGGAGATGGGCCACATCGCCAAGCCGGCCCCGACCGACAACCCCGAGGCCTATCTGGAAGATACCGGCGGCGAGCACAAGGAAGCCGAGCTCCTGCACCGTGCCCCGGTGGTGACCGTGATGGGCCACGTCGACCACGGCAAGACCTCCCTGCTCGACTACATCCGTACCGCCCGCGTGGCGGCCGGCGAGGCGGGCGGCATCACCCAGCACATCGGTGCCTACCACGTGGAAACCCCGCGCGGCATGATCACCTTCCTGGACACCCCGGGCCACGAGGCCTTCACGGCCATGCGTGCCCGCGGCGCCAAGGCCACCGACATCGTCATCCTGGTGGTCGCGGCCGACGACGGCGTCATGCCGCAGACCAAGGAGGCCATCCACCACGCCAAGGCCGGCAAGGTGCCGATCGTGGTGGCGGTGAACAAGATCGACAAGCCGGGTGCGAACCCGGAGAAGATCCGCCAGGAAGTCTCGTCCGAGGGCGTGGTGCCCGAGGAATGGGGTGGCGATACCATGTTCGTCGATGTCTCCGCCAAGACCGGCGCCGGCATCGACCAGTTGCTCGAATCGGTCCTGCTGCAGGCCGAAGTGCTCGAACTCAAGGCCCCGGTCGATGCCATGGCCAAGGGCATCGTCATCGAATCGCGCCTGGACAAGGGCCGCGGTCCGGTCGCCACGGTGCTGGTGCAGTCCGGCACCCTGAAGCGTGGCGACATGATGCTGGCGGGCGCCGCCTTCGGCAAGGTGCGCGCCATGGTGGACGAGGACGGCAAGTCGATCCAGGAGGCCGGGCCCTCCATCCCGGTCGAAATCCAGGGCCTGTCCGAAGTGCCGGCGGCCGGCGAGGACGTCATGGTCCTGCCGGACGAGCGCAAGGCGCGCGAGATTGCCCTGTTCCGCCAGGGCAAGTTCCGCGACGTCAAGCTGGCCAAGCAGCAGGCCGCCAAGCTGGAGACCATGTTCGAGCAGATGGGCGAGGGCGAAGTGAAGTCCATGCCGCTGATCCTCAAGGCCGACGTGCAGGGCTCCTACGAGGGCCTCACCCACGCCCTGCAGAAGCTCTCCACCGCCGAGGTGCGGGTCAACATCATCCACGCGGCGGTCGGCGCGGTGTCGGAATCCGACATCAACCTGGCCATCGCCTCCGGCGCCGTGATCATCGCCTTCAACGTGCGCGCCGACGCCCAGGCCAGGAAGCTGGCCGAGAACGCCGGCGTCGATATCCGCACCTACAACATCATCTACGAGGCCGTGGACGACGTGAAGGCGGCCCTGGGCGGCATGCTGTCGCCGGAGAAGAAGGAAAACGTCATCGGCATGGCCGAGGTGCGCCAGGTCTTCCGCATCACCAAGGTCGGCACCGTGGCCGGCTGTCTGGTCCTGGACGGCGTCATCAAGCGCGCCGGTTCGGTCCGGGTGCTGCGCGACAACGTGGTGGTGCACACCGGCGAGATCGATGCCCTGAAGCGCTTCAAGGACGACGTCAAGGAAGTCAAGGGCGGCTTCGAATGCGGCCTCAGCCTGAAGAACTTCAACGATCTCCAGGAAGGCGACCAGCTCGAGTGCTTCGAGGTGGTGGAAGTCGCAAGAACGCTTTGAGTGACACAGTGACGAGTGACGAAGTGACAGGCGCCGCCGGTTGCTTTGTCGTTCGTCACTCGTCACTCGTCACTGGTCACTGAATCCATATGCCCTCTGATTTTCCCCGTTCGCGCCGTGTCGCCGAACAGATCCGCCAGGAGCTGGCGGACATCCTGTGGCGCGAGATCAAGGATCCGCGCGTCAAGGGCGTGACCATCACCTCAGTCGAGGTGACCTCCGACCTCGAGCACGCCAAGGTCTGGTTCACGGTCATGATCGGCGACCGCCAGGCGGTCGCCAAGGGATTGCATAACTCGATCGGTTTCCTGCGTCGCGAACTGGCGCATCGGATGCGCCTGCGCATGGTGCCGAGCCTGACCTTCCAATACGACGAGTCGATCGAACGGGGCGCCCACCTGTCCCAGCTGATCGACCAGGCGGTCGAGGACGACAAGCGCCACCAACAGGACGACGACTGAACCGCATGGCCAAACGCAAGGTTGACGGTGTCCTCCTGTTGGACAAGCCGGAGGGCATCACGTCCAACCTGGCCCTGCAGAAGGCGCGCCGCCTGTTCAATGCCGAGAAGGCCGGTCACACCGGCACTCTGGACCCGTTCGCCACCGGCCTGTTGCCGCTGTGCCTGGGCGAGGCGACCAAGTTCTCCCAGTTCCTGCTCGATGCCGACAAGGTCTACCTGGCCGAGGCGCACCTGGGTGTGCGTACGACGACCGCCGATCCCGAGGGCCAAGTCATCGAGACCCGGCCGGTTGCGGTGACCGAGGCCGATGTGGCGGCCGTGCTGCCGCGCTTCCTGGGCGAGATCGCCCAGGTGCCGCCCATGCACTCGGCCATCAAGCGCGATGGCCGGCCGCTCTACGAACTGGCCCGCCAGGGCGTCGAGGTCGAGCGCCAGGCGCGCCGGGTGTTCGTGCACGATATCGAACTGGTCGGCCTCGCCGGTGACCGCCTGACCTTGCGCGTGCATTGCGGCAAGGGGCTCTACGTGCGTACCCTGGCCGAGGACATCGGCGCCGTGCTCGGTTGCGGCGCCCATCTGGCCGCCCTGCGCCGGGAGGCGGTGGGGCCGTTCGTGATCGAGGACGCCGTCACCCTGGCACAACTGGAAGACCTAGCGCCGGAAGCGCGCGACGATGAACTCCTGCCGGCCGACTGCCTGATCGACGACCTGGCCCGTCTGGACCTCGATGTCGAGGCGGCCTGGCAGATCTGTCACGGCCAGGCGATCTGGCGCTCCGGCCTGCGCGTGGGCGAGCTGTTGCGCCTGTACGACCCGGCCGGTCGCTTCCTCGGCGTCGCCGAGGTCGACTTCGAGGGCAAGGCCGCGCCGAAGCGGCTCCTGGCGACAGCGCCCTGAATTTGCTTGAGAAAATACCTAGTGGGCGGGTAAAATCCGCCGTTTACCAAATTCGTTTCAGATCGGAGTAGTTTCAAATGGCTATCGAAACCGCGCAAAAGGCGCAAATCGTCAAGGACTTCCAACGTGCCGCCAGCGACACCGGTTCCCCGGAAGTCCAGGTCGCCCTGCTGACCGCCCGTATCAACGACCTGACCGGCCACTTCAAGGCCAACGTCAAGGATCACCATTCCCGCCGCGGCCTGCTCAAGATGGTCAGCCGCCGTCGCCGTCTGCTCGACTACTTGAAGTCGCGCAACCTGGACAGCTACCGTCAACTGATCGACCGCCTCGGCCTGCGCAAATAAATTCGGCGCCTGCGTAAGTAATACCGTCAAAATCGAATCGAGGTTAGCGTGAATCCTGTCAAGAAGACATTTCAATACGGTCGCCACTCGGTGACCCTGGAAACCGGCGAAATCGCCCGTCAGGCGTCCGGCGCCGTGATGGTGAACATGGACGACACCGTGGTGCTGGTCACCGTGGTGGCCAAGAACGAGGTAAAGCCCGGACAGGATTTCTTCCCGCTGACCGTCGATTACATGGAGAAGACCTACGCCGCGGGCCGTATCCCCGGCGGTTTCTTCAAGCGTGAAGGCAAGCCCTCTGAGAAGGAGATCCTGACCTGCCGCCTGATCGACCGGCCGATCCGCCCGCTGTTCCCGGACGGCTTCTTCAACGAGGTGCAGATCATCGCCACCGTGGTGTCGCAGAACCCCGAAGTGGATTCCGACATCCCCGCCATGCTCGGCGCCTCCGCCGCCCTGATGCTGTCCGGCGTGCCGTTCAACGGCCCGATCGGCGCCACCCGGGTCGGCTACATCGACGGCCAGTACGTCCTCAACCCCACCCTGACCGAACTGAAGACCTCCGATCTGAACCTGGTCGTGGCGGGTACCGAGGATGCCGTGCTGATGGTCGAGTCGGAGGCCAAGGTGCTGTCCGAGGAAGTCATGCTGGGCGCCGTGGTCTACGGCCACGAGCAGATGCGGGTCGCCATCGACGCCATCAACGACCTGGCCGACGAAGCCGGCCAGGATGCCTGGGACTGGACCGCGCCCGCGACCAATACCGCCCTGACCGAGCAGATGACCGCCCTGTGCGGCGAAGACCTCGCCAAGGCCTATTCGATCAAGCAGAAGCAGGCCCGCATGGCGGCCGTCGACGAGGTGCGCAACCGCGTCTTCGCCGAGATGCTCAAGGACGACATGGACACCGTCCAGGTCAACGAGATCAAGGACATGTTCCACGCCTTCGAGGCCAAGGTCGTGCGTAGCCGCATCCTGGCCGGCGAGCCGCGCATCGACGGTCGCGACACCCGCACCGTGCGCCCGGTCACCATCCGCACCGGCGTCCTGCCGCGCGCCCACGGCTCCGCCCTGTTCACCCGCGGCGAGACCCAGGCCCTGGTGGTCGCCACCCTGGGCACCGGCCGCGACGAGCAGATCATCGATGCCCTGACCGGCGAGTACACCGACCGCTTCATCATGCACTACAACATGCCCCCGTTCGCCACCGGCGAGACCGGCCGCGTAGGCAGCCCGAAGCGCCGCGAGATCGGCCACGGCCGCCTGGCCAAGCGCGCCCTGCTGGCCATGCTGCCCGGCAAGGAAGACTTCGGCTACACCGTGCGCGTGGTGTCCGAGATCACCGAATCGAACGGCTCCTCCTCGATGGCCTCGGTGTGCGGCGGTTCGCTCGCCCTGATGGACGCCGGCGTGCCGATGCCCAAGCATGTCGCCGGCATCGCCATGGGCCTGATCAAGGAAGGCAACCGCTTCGCCGTGCTGACCGATATCCTGGGCGACGAGGACCACCTCGGCGACATGGACTTCAAGGTCGCCGGCACCGAGGACGGTGTCACCGCCCTGCAGATGGACATCAAGATCGAGGGCATCACCAAGGAGATCATGCAGGTCGCCCTGAAGCAGGCCCGCGAGGCCCGCCTGCACATCCTCGGCATCATGAACTCGGCCGAGAACCAGCCGCACGAGATGAGCAAGTACGCTCCGCGCATGATCACCGTCAAGATCAACCCCGAGAAGATCCGCGACGTGATCGGCAAGGGCGGCGCCACCATCCGTGCCCTGACCGAGGAGACCGGTACCCAGATCGACATCGCCGAGGACGGCACCGTCACCATCGCCTGCACCAGCCCCGAGGCCGGTGCCGCTGCCAAGAAGCGCATCGAGGACATCACCGCCGAGGTCGAAGTCGGCCGCGTCTACGACGGCACCGTGCTGAAGATCCTGGACTTCGGCGCCATCGTCAACGTCCTGCCGGGCAAGGATGGCTTGCTGCACATCTCGCAGATCGCCCACGAGCGCGTCAATGCGGTTGCCGACCACCTCAAGGAAGGCCAGGCCGTCAAGGTCAAGGTGCTGGAGACCGACGACAAGGGTCGTATGCGCCTGTCGATCAAGGCCCTGCTGGAGCCGCCCGTGCGTCATGCCCCCACGGAGACGCCGGCCGAGTAATCGGTCCCGGTTCCGAGGTAAAAAAAGCGGCCTGGCCGCTTTTTTTACGTTCTGGATTCGCTGCCGAACAACTCGGCGATGCCCTGCCACCAGCGCTTGCGGTTCTGCGGCACATGGTGGCTCGGGTCGAGGTCGGACGGCGGTATCCGGCTCATCACCCAGCCGGGCAGGATCTTGTGCTTGCTGGAGCCGCACGAGGTGCCCAGGTGGTTGGGGTCGTAGATCTTGATCAGGCTGGGCTGGTCAAGGTCGTCGGCGTAGACGATGCCGCAGTAATCCTCGTCATGCTCCTTGCGCAGGAGGACGTCGAGTTCGCGCACGAAGGTGGCGACATGTTCGCCGTCGGCCGGCTGTTCCGGGCGCGCTTCGCCGAGGGCATAGAGGTACCAGCCGGCGCCGACGTCGAGGCGCTGCCAGAAGCTGGCCAACTGGTCCCAGGTCAGCAGGCTGAACAGCATGCCGTCGAAGAGGGCGTCGAAATCCGGATTTTGCACTGGCAGCATGGGACAGGTCTTGCGCGAAAGGCAGAGTCGGGTATTTTACTTGTTGATTTTCAATTGAAAACCCCAATGGAAGAGAGGATTTGAGATGTTGAAAGCCCTGTTGTTCGATGTCGACGGTACCCTGGCCGATACCGAACGCGACGGCCACCGGCCAGCCTTCAATGCCGCGTTCCGCGAATACGGCCTGGACTGGGACTGGGATGTCGAGTTGTACGGCAAGTTGCTCGCCGTCACCGGCGGCAAGGAGCGCATGCGCTACTACGTCGAGCACTTCAACACCGGCTACGTCAAACCGGCCGACTTCGACGACCTGGTGGTCGAACTGCACAAGGCCAAGACCCGTCATTACACCCGCATGCTGGCCGAGGGCGGCATCCCCTTGCGTCCGGGCGTCAGGCGCTTGCTCGAGGAGGCGCGCGCGGCCGGCCTGATCCTGGGCGTCGCCACCACCACCACGCCGGACAACGTCACCGCCCTGCTCAGGCACAGCCTGGCCGAGGATGGCCCCGACTGGTTCGCGGTGATCGCGGCCGGCGACATCGTCCCGGCCAAGAAGCCGGCCCCGGACATCTATACCTGGGCGCTGGAAAGGCTCGGCCTGGCCGCGGAGGAGTGCCTGGCCTTCGAGGACTCGAAGAACGGCATCCGTTCCTCGCAGGGGGCGGGCCTGAAGACCGTGGTGACGGTGAACGACTACACCCGCGACGACGACTTCACCGGCGCCGTGGCCGTGCTGTCCG
>JAAXVP010000370.1 GCA_013335435.1 Thiobacillus sp.
CTCGTATTCGCCACCGTTGTGGGTGGCTTGTTCTTCGGCTGGTTCACGCCCACGGAGGCCGCCTCGCTGGTCTACCGCCCGGGCGCGGACTTCAACGGTGACCAGACGATCGTCTTCACCGTGACCGACAACGGCGGCGCCACCTCTGCGCGGGCGGCGATTTCGCTCACGGTGCTGTCGGTCAACGATCTGCCGCGCACCTCGCCTGCGTCCGGCGGCAGCGGCAACGAGGATTCGCCGATCGCCGTGAACCTGGCCGGCACCGACACGGACGGGTCGGTCACCGCGGTCACGGTGACCACCTTGCCGGCCAACGGCACGCTGTACCTGGCCGACGGTGTCACGCCGGTGGTGGCCGGCACGCCGCTGACCCCCGGCCAGGCTGCCGGCCTGGTCCTGGAGGGACTCGGCGGCGGCGGCGGCCTGCTCGACCAGGGCGGCGTTCTGCTGGGTCATCTCGTCCATCTGGGTGACGGCGGTGTTGACCTGGCTGATGCCCTGGGACTGCTCGACCGAAGCGGCGGTGATCTCGCCCATGATGTCGGTGACGCGCTTCACGGCATCGACGATCTCCTGCATGGTCTGGCCGGCGTTCTCGACCTGCTTGTAGCCGTTGTTGACCTTGTCGACGGAATCGGAGATGAGCTCCTTGATCTCCTTGGCGGCGGCGGCGGAACGCTGGGCGAGGTTGCGCACCTCGCCGGCGACGACGGCGAAGCCGCGGCCCTGCTCGCCGGCCCGTGCCGCCTCGACGGCGGCGTTGAGGGCGAGGATGTTGGTCTGGAAGGCGATGCCGTCGATGACGCTGATGATGTCGGCGATCTTCTTCGAGGAGTCGGAGATGGCGCCCATGGTGCCGACCACCTGGCCGACGATGTCGCCACCCTTGACGGCGATGTCGGAGGCGCCCTTGGCGAGCTGGTTGGCCTGCCTGGAGTTGTCGGCGTTCTGGCGCACGGTGGAGGTGAGCTCGTCCATGGAGGAGGCGGTCTCCTCCAGGGAGGAGGCCTGGGACTCGGTGCGGGAGGAGAGGTCGGCGTTGCCGGTGGCGATCTCGCGCGCGGCGGTGTTGATGGCGTCGGTGGCCTCGCGGATCTGGCCGATGATCTCCTGGAGTTTGCTGACGGTGGCGTTGGCGTTGTCGCGCAGCTCGGCGAACAGGCCCTGGTAGTCGCCCTCCATCTGGCGGGTGAGGTCGCCGTCGGCCAGGGCCTTGAGGACCTCGCCGACGTCGTTGATGCCCTGCTCGGAGGTGGAGACGACGCGGTTGATGCCTTCGGCCAGCTGCTTGAAGAAGCCGGTCTTGCCCTCGACGCCGATGCGCTGGCTGAAGTCGCCGGCGGCGGCGGCGGTGACCAGGTCGGCGACCTCCTGCTCGACGGCGACCTCGGCGGTGCGGTCGATCCACTGGCTGACCCGGCCGATGTGCTTGCCCTGGGCATCGGTGATGGGGCCGGAATCCCAATGGACGACATGGCCGTTGAAGGTGAATTCCACGGCTTCGCGCGCCTCCATGGCGTGCTTGAAGCGGGCGGCGATGGCTGGATCGTTGAAGAAATCGGTCAACCGGGTACCGATCATGTTTTCCGCGCGGGTGCCGGCCGTGGCGATGGAATTGAAGAATTGCACCGCGGCCGGGGTCATGTGCTTGAGCAGGCCATCGACGTCGGAGATGGTGATGGCTGCGGTGGAACTGTCGAGGGCGATCTTGATGCGCAGGTTCTCGTCGGCGATCTTGCGGGCCTCCAGGATGTCGAAGCCGAGCTTGGTCTGCATGGCCTCGATGGCCTCCATGACCAGGCCGATCTCGTCCTTGCGGTCGAGCGGGATCTTGCTGTCGTAGAGCCCCTCGGCGAGGTGCAGGAAGATTTCGTCGGTGCGCTTGAGGCGACGGGCCAGGTTGCGCCCGATCAGGGTGAAGACGATCAGGGCGGCGATGACGGTCAGGCCGGCCAGGGCGATGACCTTGATGCGGGCCGAACTCGATGCCTCGTTGACCTGGGCGTGCATCTTTTCGGAGGCCTTCTCCTGCTCGGCGACGCCATCCAGGATGACCTTCTTGACGTCGCGCCAGATCGGCGTCGTCTCCTTGTTCAGGGTTGCCACGGCGGCGGCCGTATCGCCCGCCTTGACATGGCCGAACAGGGTGTCCTCGCTCGCCTTCATGCGCCCGAAGATGGCCTCGATCTCCTTGAGGCGGGCCTGGCCGGCCTCGCTGGTGTCGAGTGCGGCGGTCTCCTGGAGCAGCTGGGCGATGTCGGCCCTGGCCTTGTCGTAGTTGTCGTAGGCCTTCTGGTTGGCCGGGTCGAGCATGATGTTTCGGGTGGCCTGGCCGACTTGCAGGCCCTGGGCGTAGAGGGCCTGGTATTTCTTCTCGAGTTGGACCTCGCGGCCGAGATAATTCTCGTAGGCGGTCTTCTCGGCGCCCATGCCGCCGACCACGGCATAGAACAGCGCCAGGCCGACGACCAGGCCGCTGGCGGCGGCGGCGGCGATCAGGGTCTGGTGCACCGTGACGCGCTTCAGCCAGGCGCGCCAGCCGCCCGGATGCAGCTGGGCCTTGCCCTCGCGGATGTTCTTGTACAGCACTTCGGCCGCCGCCACCGCCTCGCGGCCGGGCTTGCGGCGCACGGACAGGTAGCCGGTCAGCTGGCCGCTCTTCCAGATCGGCGCCACATGGGCCTCGACCCAGTAGTGGTCGCCGTTCTTGCAGCGGTTCTTGACCAGGCCGACCCAGGGCTTGCCCGCCTTGATGGTGTCCCAGAGATCCTGGAACGCCGCCGCCGGCATGTCCGGGTGGCGGAAGATGTTGTGCGGTGCGCCGATCAGTTCGGCTTCGGAAAAGCCGCTGATCTCGATCAGGTTGCGGTTGACCAGGGTGATAACGCCGCGGGTGTCGGTCGTGGAGATGATCTCTTCATCGTCACGCATCATCTTTTCGACGCCGGTTACTGGCAGGTTCGTGCGCATGTCTCTTCCTTCTGGTCCGGTGAGTGCGGATTGTCTGTCCGGTTGCTTAGAATTCTTCCCACTCGCCATCGTCGGTCGAAGCGGGCTTGGCCAGCCTGGCGGCCGGCTTGGCTGCGGCCGGCTTGGCTGCGGCCGGGGCGGCGAGCCGGGCCGGGGCTTTGGCG
>JAAXVP010000371.1 GCA_013335435.1 Thiobacillus sp.
GCCGGGTGGCGAGGCCGTTGCCGGCGGTGTAGCCGGTGAGGCCGTCGTAGGGGTCGACGGCGATGTCGTCGGCGATGGCCTGGCCGGGCAGCCAGCGGCCGACGGCGGCGCCGAGGCCCTTGGAGAGGTGCGCGCCGAGCCAGTCCTGGAGGGCGGCGGCCCAGGCCGGTTGCAGGCGCAGGCTCTGCGCCGTGGCGCCGGCTTCCGGGCCGGTGCGTTCGATGCGCAGGACCCGGCCGTCGGCCAGGGTGCGGGCGGCGACCAGGCCGGTGGCGGGGTCGTAGCGGACGGCCACCGCCAGGTCGCGGGCCAGGCCGGCGAAGCGGAGGGTCTCGCCGGTGCGGCGGCCGAGGGCGTCGTAGGCGTAGCGGCTGGTCTGGGCACTGTCGCGGCGTTCCGCCAGGACGCGGCCGGCATAGCTCAGGCGCACCTCGTCGGCAGGCCGGCCGCGGCCGTCGAGGACGGTCTTGCGCAGGAGCCGGCCGGCGGCGTCGTAGCCGTAGTCGATGCCGCTGCCGTCGGCGCGGCGGATCGCGACGAGGCGTCCGGCCGCGTCGTAGCGGGCGGTCTGGACGCCGTGGTCGGCCAGGACGCGGCGCAGGACCTGGCCGAAGTCGTCCGTCGCCATGTCGTCCGGGCCGGGCGGGGTGGCCAGGCGCAGCCAGCCGTCGGGGGTCTGGCCGAGGCGGGCGCGGCGGTCGGCCCGACGCAGATAGCGGGTGCGGATTTCGTCGCCGTCGACGTGTTCGGCGACCTGTCCGGAGGCGTCGTAGGCCCAGGTGTCCAGGCGGCCGTCGGACAGCAGCCGGCCGGTCGTGCGGCCCAGGCCGTCGTGCCAGTAATAGGCGGCGCGCCAGGGCTGGTCGGGCCGTTCCGGGCGATACAGGGCGGCACGCTGCAGTTGGCCTTCGCCGTCGAGGTCGAGTCGGCTGGCATAACCCCGGCCGTCGCTCACGGCGATCCGGCGGCCGGCGGCATCGTAGCCGTAGCGCACGATCCGGCCGGCGGTGTCGGCCTGCTCGATGGGCCGGCCGAGGGCGTCGTGGCTGAGGCGCATCACCTCCTGGCTCAGGCGGCTGGCCGGATCGGGGCGGCCGCGGTCCAGGAGCCAGGCCTCCCGGCGGATGCGCTCCGGTTCCAGCAGACCCTGGGTGGCGGGGCCGTAGTCCCGGCGGGTGGCGATGCGGCGGGCGCCGTCGTCGTCGACCGTCTCGACCGTCCGGCCGAGCCCGTCGTAGGCCAGGGTGCGGCGGAAGCCGCCCGGCAAGTCGATGGCGACGGGGCGGTTGCCCTGGCCATCCCAGGCGTAGCGGGTCACGTCCGAATCGGCCGGCCCGCCGGTCGGCCCGTTGGGCAGCGGCCCGTCGACCTGGGCGAGCAGGCTGCGGCCGTTGAGGCGGACGTAGGCGTAGGCGGTGGTGCGGGCGATGGCTTGTGGCGGGCCGTCGGGCACCGGCGCCCAGCCGGTCTCGGCGACGGTCACCGGCTGGCCGTAGGCGTTGTAGGCGATGCGGATCGTGTGTTCCCGGCCGGGCACCACGCTGGGCCGGGCGATCAGGCTCGGCCAGGGGGCGTCGCCTTCGTAGCCGTAGCGGGCCAGCGGGCGGCGCGCGCCGCCCTCGGCGGCCCACTCCCGCACCACCCGGCCCAGGCGGTCCAGCTCGCGCCCGGCCGAACGGAACGGCCGGCCCCGGGCGTCCAGCTTCGCCGTCTCGACCAGACGGCCGAGGCCGTCGTAGCGGTAGCGCACGTCGGTCTCGCCGCAACTGGCGCAGCCAGGGCCCCGAACCTCCAACAGGCGGTATTGGTTGCCGACGATGGCGTGGCGGTAGACGGTCTTGCGGCCCAGGCTGTCGGTCAGCACCGTCTCGCCGCCCTTCGGATAGGCCAGTTCGACCTGCTCGATGCCCGTGCCGGGCACGCTGTGGCCCTGGGCGTCGAGCCGCTTCGGCGCGCCCTTCACCGAGAGGCGGCCCCGGCCTTCGCCGTCGTAGGCGTAGGTCGACAGCCGGGTCGTCCGCCCGGCCGCGTCCAGGCCGATGCCGGTCAGGTGATGCGGCCAGCGGGCGTCTTCGTAGAGGTAGCGCCGCGTCGTGCCGTCCGGCGCGCCGACGGCCACCAGGTTCGCCAGCCCGGCATGCCGGCGGTCGTCGTCGTGGCCGTAGGTGTAGCGCCCGGCCGGGCTGTCGATGGCGACGATGCCGCGGAAGCCGTCCGCGCGCGGCGGCGCATAGTGCATGCGCAGGCTGCGCCCCTGCGGGTCGGTGACCTTCAGCAGTTCGCCGCGCGGCCCCCGCTGCAGGGTGAGGAACTCGCCCGTGGCCATCCGGATGCTCTCCAGCCGGCCCCGATGGTCGAACGCCAGCACCCGGCCGTCCGGCCAGTGCCAGCGGTATTCGTCGCCGCGCGGGGTGGCCAGGACCTCGATGCGGCCGTGGCCGGGGTCGGCGCCGGCGCAGGTGTTCGGCCGCCGGGGATCGCGGCTGAAGATGAGTTCCGCGCCGTCGGCCTGGCGGATCTGGAGCGTGCCGCCCACCGCGTAGAGGTCGGTCTCGTAGGACAGGCGCCAGCCGTGGCCGGTCTGGCCGATGCCCTGCCAGGTGCTGTTGTAGTGGCGCACGATCTCCAGGCCGAGCACGCCGGGCAGCTTGGCCAGGTCGACCTCGCGCTGGTACTTGTTGCCGGTGATGACGTTGATCGGGTTGCCGGCGCCCTGGTTGGTGCCGCTGGTGTTGCCCTGGCTGGCCGGGCCGGAACCGTCGCAGGGGTCGCCGCCGGTGGTGGGGCCACAGGCGACCTGCGGAGAGGGGGTTGGGGCGACGCAGGTTTGCTTGCTCGGGTCGCAGTTGCCCGTGCCGGGAAACAGGCCGGTCAACGAGCCGGCCTGGGCGGCCGCACCGGTCAGGAGCAGGAAGGTGAACAGGCTGGCGCGAAGTCGGGTAGAGGGTGTCATGGCTGGGCTTAGGGTAGGGGCGTTGCCTACGGACAGGGGGGCACGCTCGAACAGGTCGGGTCGGTGGCGGGATCGCAGATGGGGTCCAGGTCACCCGGATCGGGTTTG
>JAAXVP010000090.1 GCA_013335435.1 Thiobacillus sp.
GGACGGCGCCGAGGACGCCGGTGCGGGTGCGGATGTGGCGGCCGACCATGACATTCTCCAGGGCCGTCATGTTGGCGAACAAACGGATGTTCTGGAAGGTGCGGGCAAAGCCGAGGTCGACGATGCGGTGCGGCTTGGCGTTCTGGATCGGCACGCCGCGCAGGCGGATGGCGCCGGCGCTGACGCCGTACAGGCCGGTCATGCAGTTGAACAGGGTGGTCTTGCCGGCGCCGTTGGGTCCGATCAGGCCGTAGATCTCGCCTTCCCGGACGCTTAGCGAGACGTCCTCCAGCGCGGCCAGGCCGCCGAACCGCTTGCTTACCTTGTCGACCGTCAGCAAGGCGTCCATGACTCAGGCCTTGGTGTCATAAAGACTGGCCTGCTCCTGCTCGGCTGCGCCGTCCTCGGCGCTGAACTCGCGCTGGCGCTGGCGCGAGGGGATCAGGCCGGCGGGGCGAAACAGCATCATCACCACCATGGCCAGGCCGAACAGGAGCATGCGCAGGTCGTTGGGGTCTACCGCGACGTGGCCGAGCACGTGGCGCTGCCAGTCGCCGACGTAGCGCAGGGCTTCGGGTAGGACGGTGAGCAGGAAGGCGCCGAGCAGGACGCCGGGGATGTTGCCCATGCCGCCCAGGACGATCATGCACAGGATCATGATCGATTCCATGAGGTTGAAGCTCTCCGGGCTGATGAAGCCCTGGAAGGAGGCGAACAGGCCGCCGGCCAGGCCGCCGAACATGGCACCCATGGCGAAGGCGAGCAGCTTGATGTTGCGGGTGTTGATGCCCATGGCGGCGGCCGCCACCTCGTCCTCGCGGATCGCCGCCCAGGCCCGGCCGATGCGCGAGTCCTGCAGGCGCAGGGCGACGAATATCGTCGCCAGGGTCATGGCCAGGAACAGATAGTAATAGAGGTGCGGCGAGGAGATCTGGAGGCCGAGCAGGTGGGCGCCCTGGCCCAGGGAAAAATCGCCGATGCGCACCGGGTCGATCAGGTTGATGCCCTGGGGCCCGTTGGTGATGTTCACCGGCGCGTTCAGGTTGTTCATGAAGATGCGGATGATCTCGCCGAAGCCCAGGGTGACGATGGCCAGGTAATCGCCGCGCAGACGCAGGGTCGGTGCCCCGAGCAGGACGCCGAACAGGCCGGCCAGGCCGGCGCCGATCGGCAGGACCAACCAGAACGGCAGGTGGAGGCCGAAGTGCGGGCTGGAGAGCCAGGCGTACAGATAGGCGCCGAGGGCGTAGAAGGCGATGTAGCCGAGGTCGAGCAGGCCGGCGTAGCCGACCACGATGTTGAGGCCGAGGGCTAGCATGGCGTAGAGCAGGACGAAGTCGAGCACCCGCACCCAGCTCCGCCCGAGGCCGGCATCGACCAGGAAGGGCAGGGCGACCAGTCCGACCGCCAGGAGGACGAAGGCGATGCGCGGGTTGCGGCGCAGCCAGTCGACGATCATGACCATGATCGTTCCCCCCCAGCCCGGCCCTCCCCCGCGCGCAGGGGAGGGGGACTGAGGTGTTGCTGGCGCGACGCTGCCTTTACGCGCGGTTGGCAACCCGTTCCCCCAACAGGCCCGACGGCCGGAACACCAGGACCAGGATCAGGACCATGAAGGCGAACACGTCCTGGTAGTGGCTGCCCAGGAAGCCGCCGGTGAGGTCGCCGATATAACCGGCGCCCAGGGCCTCGATGATGCCCAGGAGCATGCCGCCCAGGACCGCGCCGGCGATGTTGCCGATGCCGCCCAGGACCGCCGCCGAGAAGGCCTTGAGGCCGAGTAGGAAGCCCATGTAGTAGTGCGCCAGGCCGTAGTAGGCACTCACCATCACGCCGGCGATGGCGGCCAGGGCGGAGCCGATGATGAAGGTGGCGGAGATCACGGTGTTGACGTTCACCCCCATCAGTTCGGCCACCTCGCGCGACTGCGCGGTGGCGCGCATGGCGCGGCCCAGGCGGGTGCGCTCGACCAGGAAGACCAGGCCGATCATGACCAGGACGGAGAGGGCGACGATGGCGATCTGCAGGTCGGTGACCGTGGCGCCCAGGATGTCGTGGCGCCCGCGCGGCAGGATGGCCGGGAAGGAGACGTAGCCGCGCCCCCAGATCAGCATGGCGGCGTTCTGCAGGACGATGGATACGCCGATGGCGGTGATCAGCGGGGCCAGGCGGGGCGCCTTGCGCAAGGGCCGGTAGGCGATCTTCTCGATGGTGTAGCCGAGTGCCATGCAGGCCGGCACCGCGACCAGCACCCCGGCCAGGACGACCAGCAGGCCGGGCAGTTCGGGATTGGCGCCGAGCAGGACGCCGATCACCGTCAGGGCGACCATGGCGCCGATCATGGTCACTTCGCCGTGGGCGAAGTTGATCAGCTCCAGGATGCCGTAGACCATGGTGTAGCCGAGCGCCACCAGGGCGTAGATGCTGCCCAGGACCAGGCCGTTGATGAGTTGCTGTACGAAGATGTCCATGGTTGTGTCTCCCCTCCCCCGCCGGGGGAGGGGCCGGGGGTGAGGGAGCAACGTCGGCAGGCTGGCCGGGCTCCCTCACCCCTGCCCCTCTCCCTGGGGAGCGGGGAAATTGTCTACTTCACCGTTTCCAGCACCGTCCAGGCGCCATCCTTGACCAGGTACAGGGTTACCGCGCCGCCGGCGGTATCGCCCTTGGCATCGAAACGCAGGGGGCCGCTCACGCCGGCATGGTCGGTCTTCGGCAATGCGGCCAGGACCTTGGCCGGTTCGGCCGAGTCGGCCCGCCGCATGGCCGCGACCAGGACCTGCACGGCGTCGTAGGCGTAGGGGGCGTAGACCTGGATGGGGCCGTACTTGGCCTCGAACTTCTGCTTGAAGCCGGCGCCGCCCGGCATGGCGTCGAGGGGCAGGCCGGGCGAGGAGGCGACCACGCCTTCGGCGTCGGCGCCGGCCAGCTTGATGAAGTTGATGTTCTGCAGGCCGTCGCCGCCGAGCAGCTTGGCGGCCAGGCCGAGGCGCTTCATCTGCCGGGCCATCGGGCCGCCCTGCGGATCCATGCCGCCGAAGAACACCAGGTCGGGCGCCTTGCCCTTGATGCTGGTCAGGATGGCGGTGAAGTCGGTGGCCTTGTCGCTGGTGTACTCGCGCGCCGCCACGGTGGCGCCCGCGGCCGTAGCCGCCTTCTCGAACTCGTCCGCCAGGCCCTGGCCGTAGGCGGTGCGGTCGTCGATGATGGCGACCGTCTTGGCGGCCAGCTTCTGCACGGCGTACTGGCCCAGCGCCTTGCCCTGCTGGGCATCGTTGGCCATCACCCGGTAGGCGGTGTTGTAGCCCTGGGCGGTATAGGCGGTGGCGGTGGCGGAGGGGGAGATCTGCGGGATGCCGGCGTCGTGGTAGATCTTCGAGGCCGGGATGGTGGTACCGGAGTTGAGGTGGCCGATGACCGCCTTGACGCCCTGGTCGACCAGCTTCTGGGCCACGTTGGTGGCGGTCTTGGGGTCGGCGGCGTCGTCCTCGCTGATCAGCTCCAGCTTGACCGGCTTGCCGGCCAGGGTGAGGCCCTGGGCGTTGATCTCGTCGACCGCCAGGCGGGCGCCGTTGTCGTTGTCCTTGCCGATATGGGACTGGGCGCCGGTCAGCGGCGCCACCGAACCGATACGAACGATTTCAACGCCGTCCGTGGTGGCCTCTTTCTGTCCGCAACCGGCCAAAAGACCGGCTAGCGCGCAGGCAAGAACAGGCAGAAGACGGAAATGCATAGGAAATCCCCCGGCAAAATTGACTCGATCGGCGATTTATACCATGGCGAAATATATGGGCAATAAAAAAGGCCGGACTGGCCGGCCTTTTTTCGGTGCGGAAACCGGATTACAGCGACAGCACCCACTTGGCCAGGGTGGCCGCCTCTTCGGGCTTGACCGAGGGCTGCTTGGGCATCGGTACGTTGCCCCAGACGCCCTTGCCGCCGTTCTGGATGACGTTGACCAGGTGCTCCTCGGCCTTGGCGTCGCCCTTGTACTTGTTGGCGACGTCCTTGAAGGCGGGACCGACCACCTTCTTCTCGACCTGGTGGCAGCTCAGGCAGGCCTTGGATTGGGCCAGCTTCTGGTCGGCCATGGCGGAACCGGACAGGGCGAGCAGGGCGGCGGCGACGATCAGCGTTACTTTCATGTGTAATCTCCTTGGTGTTGGTACAACTTCGAATGTTTTCCGGTGCGCGTCGCGCCCGGAGTTCCAGTTGCGGCACGCATCTTAATTCATAGCGTAGCCGGATTAAATAGCCGCCAGTTCGGTCATTTGAACTAGTTCGGGTAGGCAATTTGCGCCTTGGCGGGCGCAGGCCGTTGCCTCGTCGCGCTCAGGCCGCCATCGTCTACGGGATAAGGCATGGGGTCGGCCGGCCTATACCGGCGCTTGGCGCATCCGGGCAGCGTTGTCCGGACGCTTCGTCGCCAGGTGTTATCGGGTGTTCAGCAGGGCCAAGGTCGTATCGGCGAGGAGGCGCATTTCCCCTTCGTCGATCACATAGGGCGGCATGAAGTAGACCGTGGCGCCGATCGGCCGGATGAACACGCCGTGGCCGAGGGCGCGGCGGTGGAAATCGGTCGCGAAGCCGGCCGGCGCGTCGGCGACGTCGAAGGCCCAGATCATGCCGGTCTGGCGGAAGTCGCGCACCCTGGGGTGGGCGCGTACTCCGGCCAGGAGCTCGGTAAACCGGCTGGCCTTGACGCGATTGCGTTCGATCACCCGGTCCTGCTCGAAGATGTCCAGCACCGCCAGGGCAGCCCGGCAGGCGAGCGGATTGCCGGTGTAGGAATGGGAATGCAGGAAGCCGCGGGCAGTGCGGTCGTCGTAGAAGGCGGCAAAGATCTCCTCGCGGGTGAGCACCGCCGAGAGCGGCAGGTAGCCGCCGGTGATGCCCTTGGACAGGCAGACGAAGTCGGCGATGTCTGCGACCCGCGGGGCCGCCTGCTCGCAGGCGAACAGCGTGCCGGTGCGGCCGAAGCCGACCGCGATTTCGTCGGCGATCAGGTGGACGTCGTGGCGGTCGCAGACCTCGCGCAACCGGGCCAGGTAGGCGGGGTGGTGCATGGCCATGCCGGCGGCGCCCTGGACCAGGGGTTCGACGATCACGGCCGCCGTGGCGTCGGCCTGCTCGGCCAGCCAGGCTTCCAGATCGGCCGCGGCACGCAGGGCATAGTTCTCGGCCGATTCGCCCGGTTCGGCCAGGCGCCAGTCCGGGCTGATGGCCTGGTGGCTGTTGCGCAGCAGCGGCGCGTAGGTGTCCTTGAACAGGGCCACGTCGGTGACCGACAGGGCGCCCAGGGTCTCGCCGTGGTAGCCGTTCTTCAGGCTGACGAAGCCGGTCTTGTCCGGACAGCCGGCATTGCGCCAGTAGTGGAAGCTCATCTTGAGGGCGATCTCGGTCGCCGAGGCGCCGTCGGAGCCGTAGAAGGCATGGCCCAGTCCGGTCAGCCGGGCCAGCCGTTCCGACAGTTCCACCACCGGGGCATGGGTGCAGCCGGCCAGGATGACGTGCTCGATGCGCGACAACTGGTCGACGATGGCCGCGTTGATGCGCGGTTCGGCATGGCCGAACAGGTTCACCCACCAGGACGATATGGCATCGAGATAGCGGCGGCCGTCATGGTCGATCAGCCAGGGCCCCTCGCCGCGCGCGATCGGCAGCGGCGGCGTGGCCTCCAGCTGTTTCATCTGGGTGCAGGGGTGCCAGAGGGCGGCACGGGTACGGTCCAGCCAGTCGGCGTTGCTCATCCGGCTATCTTAATGGCCGGAATCCTGGCGGGCGAGCCGGGCGATGAATTCGGTGACCGGCATCGGGCGGCCGAAATAGTAGCCCTGGGCCTGACCGCAACCCTGTTCGACCAGCATGGCGGCTTGCTCGGGCGTTTCGACGCCTTCGGCGATCACCTCCATGCCCAGGTTTCTGGCCAGGCCGATGATGGCGTGCACGATGCTGCGGCTATGCTCGTCGCTGGTCAGGTTGCGTACGAAGGAATAGTCGATCTTGAGCTTGTCCACGGACAGTCGCTGCAAATAGCTCATGTTGGAAAAACCGGTGCCGAAGTCGTCGAGCGAGATCGTCATGCCCAGGGCGCTCAGCTCCTGGGTGGCCAGGATGCAGGCCTTGGTGTCCTCCATCAGGGCGGTTTCCGTGATCTCGACCTCCAGAGTGTCGGCCGCCATGCCGGTGGCCGCCAGCACGTCGCGTACCTGGGCCACGAAATCCTGCTGGCGCAGCTCGATCGCGGACAGGTTGATGGCGACCTTGATCGTCGGCAGACCGGCACGCCGCCAGTCCATGGCATGCCGGCAGGCCTGTTCCAGCACCCAGTTGCCCAGCTGCAGGATCAGGCCGGTTTCCTCGGCCAGGGGGATGAAGCGCGAGGGCGGGATCGGCCCCAGGACCGGATCGGTCCAGCGCAACAGGGCCTCGGCGCCGATCAGGCGGCCGGAGGGCAGCGCCACCTGGGGTTGGAAGTAGAGTTCGAAGCGCTTGTCCTGCACCGCCCGGCGCAGGCGTTTTTCCAGTTCCAGGCGTTCGCGCGCCGCTTCGTTCATGCTGCTGTCGAAAAACCGGCAGGTGTTGCGGCCGGCGCGTTTGGCGTAATACATGGCGGCGTCGGCGTTGCGGATCAGGGTTTCGGCGTCGTTGCCGTCATTCGGGTAGACGCAGATGCCGATGCTCGATGAGATGTTCAGTTCTTCGTCGTTCAGGACGACCGGTACGGCCAGGGCGGCTTGCAGCTTCTCCGCGATCAGGGAGGCATCGTTCGCATCGGCGATGGTGTTGAGGACGACGATGAATTCGTCGCCACCCTGCCGGCAGATGGTGTCCGAGGCGCGCAGCTGCTTGGTTAGGCGCTCGGCGACTTCTTTCAGGAGCTGATCGCCGACCGGGTGGCCGAGCGAGTCGTTGACGGTCTTGAAGTTGTCCAGGTCCAGGAACAGCAGGCCGACCAGCTTCCCGTCCCGGTTCGCGCAGGCGAAGGCATGCTCGAGACGGTCGTGCAGCAGGATGCGGTTGGGCAGGCCGGTGAGGGCGTCGTGCTGGGCCAGGTAGCGGATATGCTCTTCCGCGCACTTGCGCTCGGTGATGTCGCTGAAGATGCCGATGTAGTGGCTGGCCTTGCCGTCGGGGCCGACGAGGGCCGTGATCGACAGCCATTCCGGGTAGACCTGGCCGTTCTTGCGCCGGTTCCAGAGCTCGCCCTGCCAATAGCCGGCGGTATGGATGGCGGCCCACATCTTTTCGTACAGGGCCGGATGTTCCAGTCCGGAACTCAGCAGGCTCGGCTTGCGGCCTTCCGCTTCCTCGGCGGTGTAGCCGGTGATCTGGGTGAAAGCCTGGTTGACCGAGACGATGCGGTAGTCGCTGTCGGTGATCATGATGCCTTCGCCGCTGCTCTCGAATACGCGCGCGGCCAGTTGCAACTGGGCGCTGGCGCGTTTCTGTTCGGAGATGTCGGATACCAGTTCCCACAGTTCGCTTGGCCGGTGCTCGGCGTCGCGGCGCAGGATGCTTTGCACCAGGGTCGGTACGCGGGTGCCGTCGACGCGCAGAAAGTCGCGTTCGCGCTCGTCGATGACGTTATTCGGCAACAGTTGCGCGAGTGTCCGCTCGGCCAGAGCGGGCAGCTCGGACTCCGGAATCAGGCCGGCGTAGGGGCGGCCGGCGAGCTCGCCCAAGCTGGCATGGCCGGTGAGGTTGAGAAAGGCCTGGTTGCAGTCGCGTACGTGGCCGCCGATGACCGTGCGGTCGGAATCTTCGGGCATGGGGTCGACGATGCAGATGCCGACCCGGAAGCTCTGGAACATGATCCGGTAGCGCTCTTCGCTCTCGCGCAGCAGGGTGTCGGAGCGCAGGACATGGGCGCACTTGTGCAGCGCCTCGACCAGGAGGCCCTTGCGCACCGGCTTGATGACGTATTTGTCGACCCCGATGTCGATCGAACGGATCAGATAATCCGAACGCTCGAAGGCCGTGGTGACGATGATCGGGGTCAGGCGGTCCTGTTCCCGGATGGTTGCGGCCATGGTCAGGCCGTCCATCACCGGCATCAGGATGTCGGTGATGACCATGTCGGGGCGATGCTTGCGGTAGAGTTCCAGGCCCTCCAGGCCGTTGCGGGCGACGTGCAGGCTGCCGACCCGGCGGCGCAGGATCTGGGCGAGCTGGTCGCGGATCTCGTCGTCGTCCTCGACGTAGAGCAGGGACAGCAGCTTCAGGTACTCGGCGTCGGACACGGCCGGGCTGGGCTGGTGGTCAAGCATGCGTGTTCTCCGGTATCTGGCTGCCCTCGGCCAGCGGTATGCGGATGGTGAACTCGGCACCCCCTTCGACGTTGCGTGCCGACACCGAACCGCTCATGTTGCGTTCTACGATCATTTTAGACATGTACAGGCCGATGCCGGTCCCCATTTTCTTGGTCGAGAAATAGGGCTCGAATATCTTGTCCAGGATGTCGTCCCGGATGCCGCCGCCGTTGTCGCGGATGGCGACGCAGCCGGTCCGGCCTTCCCGGTTGAGGGTGATCCGGACCTGGCCGTCGGTCCGGCCGCCGGCGCTGATGGCGTCCTTGGCGTTGCCCAGGACGTTGAGCAGCACCTGGGAATATTCGTTCGGGAAGCCGAGCAACAACAGGTCCGCGTCCGCGGCCAGGGAAATCGCGATGTTGTTGTTGCGGAAACTGGCCTCGACCAGCGACAAGGCCTCCTTGATCTGGTCCAGGGCGGAGAACGCCTTGAGTTCCTTGTCGGGTCGGAAGAAGTTGCGGAAGTCGTTGATGGTGGTGGACATCTTCTGGATCAGCCGCTCGCCCTGGGTGGCGGTCTGGTCCAGGTACTCCCCGGTCAATTCATTGAAATCGTAGGCGTCCTTGATGTTGGTGAGGACCAGGCCGAGGGCGTTGAGCGGCTGGCGCCACTGGTGGGCGATGTTGCCGATCATTTCGCCCATCGCCGCCAGGCGCGACTGCTGGATCAGGACCATGTCCTTCTCGCGGTTCTTCGCCACCTCTTCGGCGACCCGTTGTTCCAGGGTTTCGTTCAGGCGACGCAAGGCCTCTTCCACCTCCCGGCGGGCCGCGATATCGGCCTGGAGGGCGGCGTTTGCCCGGGCCAGTTGCTCGGTGCGCTCGCGCACGCGGTTTTCCAATTCGGCATGGGCACGCAGCAACTGCTCTTCCACCTGTTTGCGCACGGAAATGTCGCGCACCACCGAGACGAACTGGCCCTTGCCGCCGGATTCACCTGGCACGAACTGGACGAACACCTCGACCGGATAGGTGCTGCCGTCGGCGCGCCGGTGTTCGGTCTCGAAGCTGACCGACTGCCGCTCGCCCGACAGCAGCGGTGCCACCAGGGCACGGTAGGCCTGGGCCGGCAGGAGCGGCTTGATGTCGTAGACCGCCATGCCGAGCAGGGTGGCCATGTCATAGCCCAGGCTGTCGACTACGCCCCGGTTGACGTAGGTGAAACGCAAACTGTCCGGCTCGAACATCAGGATCATGTCCAGGGTGTTGTCCAGGACGTGCTTGAACCGGGTCAATGCCTCCGCGGCCCGCTTCCGCTCGGTGATGTCGCGCGCGGCGGCGAAGATGCCGAGCGGGTTGCCCGTCTCGTCGCGGTACAGGGTGGCGTTGTAGAGGACGTCGATGACCCGTCCGGAGGCGTGCCGGATGGCCAACGGATAGTCGACCACCGAGCCGTCCCGCCAGACCTGCTGGTAGCCGTCGCGGGCATGATCCGGCTCGGTGAAGTAATCGGAGAAGTCGCTGCCGATCAGGCGGTCGCGGCCGACCCCGGTGGCCTCCTCGGTGGCGCGGTTGACGTCGGTGATGCGACCGTCGCGGTCGATGGTCACCAAGGGGTCCAGGCTGGCCTCGATCAGGCTGCGCGAATAGCGCGAGGCCGCCTGCAGGGCCTCCCCGGCCCGTTTGCGTTCGGTGATGTCGCGCGCCGCGGCGAAGATGCCGCGCACCTGGCCGGTCTCGTCGCGGTACAGGGTGGCGTTGTAGAGGACGTCGATGACCCGTCCGGAGGCGTGCCGGATGGCCAGCGGATAGTCGACCACCGAGCCGTCCCGCCAGACCTGCTGGTAGCCGTCGCGGGCATGTTCCGGCTCGGTGAAGTAATCGGAGAAGTCGCTGCCGATCAGGCGGTCGCGGCCGACCCCGGTGGCCTCCTCGGTGGCGCGGTTGACGTCGGTGATGCGACCGTCGCGGTCGATGGTCACCAAGGGGTCCAGGCTGGCCTCGATCAGGCTGCGGGCATAGGAAAACCGGGCGCTCAAGTCCTTGGCTTGCGCGGCCATCGTTTCCTCGCCGAGTCCCGGTCCTGGCTGTCGCACGGGGTTGCGTCCTGTTGATTACCTGCTGGTTTAACGGTTATTCCCCGGCAATCTTTATGGGTTTTATCGGCGGAAATCCGGGGGTATTGCCGGCATGACATGGAATTGCCCTCTTGAAATCCCCCCGTGGCATCCATATCATCCTGGCACTCGACGGATGAGAGTGCTAACAATCCATCCCAATGAGCTTTCAGTCACGGAATTCAGTTCTCAAGGAGGAATCAATGAAGATCCGCCCGTTGCATGACCGAGTAATCGTCAAGCGCATGGAAGAAGAGCGCAAGACCGCTTCCGGCATCGTTATCCCCGACACCGCCGCCGAGAAACCCGACCAGGGCGAGATCATCGCCGTCGGCCCCGGCAAGCGCGACGACAGCGGCAAGCAGATCGCCATGGACGTCAAGGTCGGCGACCGCATCCTGTTCGGCAAGTACGCCGGCCAGACCGTCAAGGTCGATGGCGAGGAACTCCTCGTCATGCGTGAAGAAGACATCATGGGTGTGGTCGAGAAGTGACGTGTTTGTTCGCGCCAAGGCGCGAGCACAAGCACGTCATCCCCGCGCAGGCGGGGATCCAGCCCGAAAACACTGGGTTCCCGCCTTCGCGGGAACGACGAAACCAATCCAAGGAGTAAGCAACAATGGCAGCTAAAGACGTACGCTTCGGCGACTCCGCCCGTCACCGCATGGTGGCCGGCGTCAATGTTCTGGCCAACGCCGTCAAGGTGACCCTGGGCCCCAAGGGCCGCAACGTGGTCCTGGACCGCGCCTTCGGCGCCCCCACCGTGACCAAGGACGGCGTTTCCGTCGCCAAGGAGATCGAACTGAAGGACAAGTTCGAGAACATGGGCGCGCAGATGGTCAAGGAAGTCGCCTCCAAGACCTCCGACGTCGCCGGTGACGGCACCACCACCGCCACCGTGCTGGCCCAGTCCATCCTCGGCGAAGGCATGAAGTTCGTCGCCGCCGGCATGAACCCGATGGACCTGAAGCGCGGCATCGACAAGGCCGTGATCACCCTGACCGAAGAACTGCGCGCCATCTCCAAGCCCTGCACCACCAGCAAGGAAATCGCCCAGGTCGGCTCCATCTCCGCCAACTCCGACGCCAGCATCGGCCAGATCATCGCCGACGCCATGGACAAGGTCGGCAAGGAAGGCGTCATCACCGTCGAGGACGGCTCCGGTCTGGAGAACGAACTGGACGTCGTCGAAGGCATGCAGTTCGACCGCGGCTACCTGTCGCCCTACTTCATCAACCACGCCGACAAGCAGATGGCCGTGCTGGAAGAGCCGTTCGTGCTGCTGCACGACAAGAAGATCTCCAACATCCGCGACCTCCTGCCGGTGCTGGAACAGGTCGCCAAGGCCGGCAAGCCCCTGCTGATCATCGCCGAGGACATCGAAGGCGAGGCCCTGGCCACCCTGGTCGTGAACACCATCCGCGGCATCCTGAAGGTCGCCGCCGTCAAGGCCCCGGGCTTCGGCGACCGTCGCAAGGCGATGCTGGAAGACATGGCCATCCTGACCGGCGGCACCGTGATCGCCGAGGAAGTCGGCCTGGCCCTGGACAAGGCCACCCTGCAGGACCTGGGCCGCGCCAAGCGGATCGAGATCGGCAAGGAAAACACCATCATCATCGTCGGCGGCGCCGGCACCGTCGATG
>JAAXVP010000372.1 GCA_013335435.1 Thiobacillus sp.
TCCGATCTCCCCCAGCCCCTCCCCCTCGAGGGGGGAGGGGTGCGCGGTAGCGCGGGTGAGGGTGGGGGCGGTGCCGCATCCATGACTGCCAGCCCCATCCTGCGCCTGGAAGGCGTGCGCAAGTCCTACAACGTCGGCACCCCGATCGAGGTCGAGGTCCTGCACGGCATCGACCTCGCCATGGCCGAGGGCGAGTTCGCCGCCCTGATCGGCCCGTCCGGTTCCGGGAAGAGCACGCTATTGCACCTAATTGGCCTGCTCGAACGGCCGACCACCGGCCGCATCCTGATCGCCGGCAAGGAGGTCGACCACCTGGACGAGGCCGCGATGACCGAACTGCGTGGCCGCACCCTGGGCTTCGTGTTCCAGTTCCACCACCTGCTGCCCGAGTTCACCGCCCTGGAAAACGTCATGATGCCGACCCTGATCGAGCGTGGCCGTTATGACCAGGCCATGCGCGACCGCGCCAAGTGGCTGCTCGGTAGGGTCGGCCTGGGCGACGCCCTGGCCAAGAAGCCTGCCGCGCTGTCCGGCGGCATGCAGCAACGGGTCGCCATCGCTCGCGCGCTGGCCGTGAATCCGCCCATGGTCCTGGCCGACGAGCCGACCGGTAACCTGGACAGCCACACCGCCGACGACATCTTCGCCCTCATGCGCGAGATCAACCACGAGGTCGGCACCGCCTTCCTGGTGGTCACCCACGATGCCCGCCTGGCGGCGCGCTGCGACCGCCAGGTCGAGCTGATGGACGGCAGCATACGGTAATGACCGGCTAGAGATGCAGTCGCGAAACGGGTAGGCTTGCCGCCGACGGCGTTATAAAGCAACCTGAACTGAGATGGTCAACGGCATGAAAAACATAGGAAAAGTCGGATCGTTGGCCTTGGCGGTCCGAAGTATGAAAAATAGGCTGATGAGGGTGAGCCGTTGAAATCTCTTCCAAATGTCGTATTTTCTCGCTGGATGCAGAAAGTAGCGTGTCGATTGCCCGCGTATTGCAGGAGGTTCCGAGGGAATGGATAAACTGACCAATACGGAGCGCTCTGCCTATGTTTGATACCCACACCTATGAAGATCCGCTGGTGCTTGATCCGGCGATTCGTGCCCGCTGGACATTTCTGGAGACTAGTTCTGCCGCAGCAGTATTGCGCGCGGTTTGCCCGGATGAATGGCGCGAAATTACCGATGTCCTGGCCAACTTCGCCCTCGATCCTGCCCATTGGCTAAAAAGTGGAGGGAATCGGGGAGACGTCGCCTGTGAAATCGATGGCATGTTCTCTGCACGCGGTTGGCGAGAGATCCGCGTGGATCTTTCCACCCAAGGGATTTTGGTGTCCAAGAGCGGCGCTATTGTGGATAAATTGCCGCCAGTGGAACAGGAGGGCTATCTGGTCGACAACTTCAAGGGGCGCGTTGCCCTTGATGTCGAGTGGAATGCCAAGGATGGCAACCTGGATCGTGACCTGTCCGCTTACAGAGCTTGGCATGAGGCTGGTGTGATCTCGGCGGCGGTGCTTATTACACAAGACAGGCTTGCTCTGAAAAAGCTTGCCAAGCAACTTTGGGCGGATTATCAGGAAAAACTGCCCGATGACCAGCGCAACCCGAAGTTGCCCATAGACCTTGGTACATCAACCACGACGAACCTGGAAAAGGCCGCACTCCGGATACGGCGCGGCGTGATGGGAACCTGTCCGCTGCTTGTGGTGGCCGCGACACAGGCCACATGGAACGGTCGGCCTTATTCCTGTTGAAACAAATCCGCCTGAACAATCTGCGCATTCCGGCCACGAGGACGCATGGGCGCGCCTGCCGCATTCAACAGCGTGCGTATGCGCTGGATGGAGTACCCCGTTTCGTCCGCGAGTTGCCGCACGCTCAAACCGGATTCATAGCGTAATCGAAGCTCCAGGCCGATGGCTTCCGACCTTTCAAGGTCGAGATGCTCGTTGGGCAACAGCGGCGGCAATATCGGTCCGCCTTCATAGCCCTTGTGGACCACGCCCCGCGGGGTGACATCATCGGATGATTCGTCACCCCAGACAGTCCAACCGGGCCGTGCCTGACGGGCAAACAATTCGAGGTACGCCCCCGGCGAGCAGGCCTCGATAAGGTCGTATTGCTCATCCGGCTTGCGGGAATGCTCGCGCTTGCGCGTCTCGATCATATTCACTTGAGATCGCCCTGGCGCGAGCGTGCGCAACGATCCTCGCACGCCGAACAGCAGCAACTCCGTGACATTGCGGAAATAGAATCCCACCCCTCTGCCGTCCGGGCCGCCATCCTTGCGCCGCTTGGCCCACACGATATTGGATACGTAGCGGAACCCCCAAGCCTTCATGACTTCGAGTCCGTCAGGCAACAACGCATTGGGAACCCACAGATAAAGATGGGCATTGGGAGCGAGGACGCTTTGGACATCCATCGCCTTGATGGCATCCAATGACATGGTGGAATAGCGGTCCAACCGCCTATGCTCGGGCGCCACTTTCCCGGTGCGGTTGGTGAATCGCCAGGGTGGATCGGCAAGAACAGTGGAGAACCCCCCAGTCGTTTTGGGTAGCGGGGATGGTTCGTCCTCGGGGCGCAGTGCTTGAGTCGTCATAAGGCACACTTTAATGCAAAAAAAGATCTTTAAGAAGATCTTTTTCCCTTCCAGGGGCCGTACAACCGCCTTACCAGCCAGAATGCCGTTCCAGCGTTGCCATGTCTCGGGCGTACAATGCACGCCATTGAAACTGGCCGGGGCGGCAACGCCTTGATGACCATGAACAAGACGATTCCAAAGGTTGGTTTTATTTCATTAGGCTGCCCGAAGAATTCATATGATTCCGAGCGCATCCTCACGCAACTCCGGGCCGAGGGTTACCTGATCGTGCCGACCTATGACGACGCCGACCTGGTGGTCGTCAACACCTGCGGCTTCATCGACGAGGCGGTGGCCGAGAGCCTGGACACCATCGGCGAGGCCTTGCGCGAGAACGGCAAGGTCATCGTCACCGGCTGCCTGGGCGCGCGCGAATCGGTGATCATGGATGCCCATCCCAGCGTCCTGGCGGTGACCGGCCCGCACGCCACGGAGGAAGTGATGGCGGCGGTCCACGAACACCTGGCCAAGCCGCAC
>JAAXVP010000091.1 GCA_013335435.1 Thiobacillus sp.
CTCCCCCGCTCGCGGGGGAGGGGAGGCGGTATGGAAACCCTCCTCCGCTTGCGGGGCAGGGCAGGGTGGGGGCGGCCTACCGCCAGCTCTGGGCCTCGCTCGGCGTTGCCCGCCGCCATCCCGACCTGGCCCGCTTCCTGGCCTGCATCGTGTTCTACCAGGCCGGGGTGCAGGCGGTCATCGCCCTGGCCGCGGTATACGCGCAGCAGGCCATGCATTTCGACACCCGGCAGACCATCGTCCTGATCCTGGTGGTCAACGCCGCCGCCGCCCTCGGCGCCCTCGGGTTCGGCCATGTCCAGGACCGCATCGGCCACAAGCGGGCGATCGCGCTGACCCTGTACGGCTGGCTGGCCACCGTGCTGCTGGCCTGGTTGGCCACCGACGCGGCGCGCTTCTGGCTCGCGGCCCTGGTCGCCGGATTGTGCCTGGGCGCCTCGCAGTCGGCCGGCCGGGCGCTGGTCGGCTATCTCAGCCCGCCGGCGCGGCGGGCCGAGTTCTTCGGCCTGTGGGGAATGGCGGTGAAGCTCTCGGCCATCCTCGGGCCGGTGACCTACGGCCTGGCGGTGTGGCTGTCAGACGGCAACCACCGCCTGGCGATGCTCTCGCTGGGCGGCTATTTCCTGGCCGGGCTGGCCATCCTGGCCTACGTCGACGTTGCGCGCGGCCGGCGCGCAAGCCATGAACGGCTCAGTGCAGCCGGTCGGGGCCGCCGCAGCACTTCTTGAACTTCTTGCCGCTGCCGCATGGGCAGGGGTCGTTGCGGCCGACCTTGGGCTCGGTGCGGCGCACGGTGGCGCCAGCCTTGCGTTGCGGCAGCCAGTAGTCGCGGATGCCGATGACGCAGATGCCCAGCGCGTCGGCCAGGTTCTGATGGCGCGCGCGCAGGGATTCGTTCTGGTTCAATTGTTCGACGCCCGTCTCGGTGCCGTACAGGATCATCGGCATCATCAGGGCGGCATCCTCCTCGGACTGGAACAGGGGATCCCAGCCCGTCGGATCCATCTGCACGCCGCGCATGAAGCCGGTACACCATTCGTCGATGACCGAGACGGTCTTGCCGTCCTCCTCGCGGGTATAGACGACCGGGTCGTAGAGGTCGGCGCCTTCCCGCAGGTCCAGGGCGCGGGCGCCGTACAGGCGCATGACCAGGTCGACCATGCGTTCGCTCTGGGCGGTCGAATCGAACACCATCGGTTCGTCCGCAGTTTCGCCCCAGACTTCGGGCAGCCAACGGCTCGGCAGGATGGTGTTGGGGCCGGTCAGGAGAGCGGTGACGAAGCCGTCCAGCATGGCGATGTCCATGATCGCCCGGGGCCGGCCTTCGGCCATGAGGAAGGCGTCGAGTTCGTCGAATTCGGCGGTGCTGAGGGACTGGTCGATCATGCGGTGTCCTGGTGGTGGAGTTGGAGGGCGCGCGCGGCGCGTTCATGCATGACCAGGACCAGTTTCATGCCGGCGCGGGTCATGCCGACGAAGAGTTTGCGCAGGGTCGGTTCGTCCAGGGTCTCGAAGTCGATCTCGGTGAACAGGACGCAGGGCGCCGAGCGGCCCTTGAAGCGATAGACCGAGTCGACCAGGAGGTCGCCCTCGCTATAGACCGGGCTGCCGAACAGGTCGTACTTGTTGCTGTAGGCCTTGAGGCTGTGCGGACCCAGGCGGTCGAGCGGGGTGAACAGGGAATGTTCCCGGCCCCGGAAGGTGATCAGGGCGATGCTGTCCTTCTTGAAGCCGGCGCCCAGGCCGCGCGTGACGGCGGTCTTGGTGCGCTCGATCAATTCGCCCTGATCGGCATAGGTCAGGATCTCCACCTCGGTGCCGGCCACCGGGCTGCCGGCGGCGATGGCGTCCTGCGGCGGGACCAGCCGGTTCAGATAGCCGAGGATGGCGCGCGGGGTGCGGTAGTTGGTGTCGGCGCGCAGGACCACCCAGCCGGGCAGTTCCACCGGGGGGCGGCCGTACAGGTTCTGCATCGGGTCTTCCAGCCACCAGGCGCGGCCCTCCGGGCGCAGCAGCCTGAGCAGGTTGTCGCGCCAGGCCGGCTGGAAGTCCTGGCCCTCGTCGACGATCAGTTCGTCGAACAGCCAGTCCGGGCCTGGGCTATAGCCGGACAGGAAGTCTTCCAGGAGGCGGAAGGCGTCGGGCCGGCTGAAATCGGGCCGGGTGCCGGCAGCGCGCAGGATGCGGTCGCCGAGTTGATGGTAGGTGGCCACCGTGGCGCCATCCGGAGCGAGCTGGGCGATGTGGTCGGCCAGGGGGCGGTTGTAACAGACGTAGAGCGGCCGGCGGCCGGCGGCCATGGCGTCGCGCAGGACTTCGAGGGCGAGCTGGGTCTTGCCGGAACCGGCGGTGCCGACCACGCGCAGGCGGAACGGTCGGCAGTCGATCCGGCGCGCCCAGTGGGCGAGGCCGCCGGCCAGGCGGGTGTAGACCTGGCGGCTATGGCCGATGGCGGCATCGACGTCGGCCACCAGGTCGAGTTCGTCGCGCAGGAAGCGGTGCACCTTGGCGGCTGCCGGCGCGGCGGTTTCCTCGGGCAGGATGGCGCACAGCAAGGGGATCAGATGCTCGCGCTTGCGGGCATCGATGATCCGCTCCGGGGCGATGCCGGCACTGCCGGGCGATTTGACCGTGTAGTCCGGGCAGTAGAGCAGGCTGTCGACGCTGGTCCGGTCGCCTGGGCAGGCCTGGTGCAGGCGGGTGCGCAAGGCATCGGCGGACCGCGCCATCTGGATGGCGATGCGTTTGCCTTGGCCGGGGTGGCGCTTGACCAGACCGTCGGCGGTCTCTTCCAGGAAGCCGGATTTCTGTTCGATCAGGAGTATCCGGCCGGCCCGATTGACGAGGACGAAGTCGATCTCGCCGATGCAGGCGTGGCCTTCGTTTATGCGGGTCCAGTGGACGCCGTGGTAGACCGTGTAGCTGTCGGGCAGGCCGTCGGCGAGGACTTCCAGGGTCTCGATCGCACGCGCGGCAGCGCCGGTGGGCTTGAGTTCGCGCCAGCCGTCCGGATGCACTCGGGCCATGGCGGCAGGCTCCGGTCAGGATTCCGGGGTGACGGCCTTGGGCTTGTTGTGCGGCTTGTTGCCCCGTGGCTTGTTGCGGTTCGGCTTGTTGTTGCCCTTGGCCGCGCCCTCGGGGGGCTTGTTCTGCGGCGGCTTGCCCTGCTTGTTGTGCTGCGGGTGCTTGCGTTGCGGCTGCGGCTGGCTGGAGGCCAGGCGCATGTCGCGGCCGGGACCGTCCTCCCGGTTGCCGGGTGCCAGGGTGATTTCCAGTTCGACGATTTCGTCCCACTGCTCTTCGGTGCGCTGGCTGTCGGGGATGGCCAGCAGGGTTTGCAGACGGCGGCGGGGGGAAATGGGCTGATCGTTTTCCATGGCGCTATTATCACATTCCCGGAAGAATTTTGCGGCATGCAATCGACGACGGCATGGCGGTCATGCGGGTGGGCGTTGCCGGCAGGTCGGTAGTCAGCGCACCAGCCGCGGTGCCCCGCAGCCGACGTAGAAGGCGGTGACGTCGGCATAGCCGAGTTGCAGGCCGAGCAGGGAGAGCACCGGGTTCAGGAGGGCATCCAGGAGGGAAAATACCGGGGTCAGCGCCTGCAATACCAGCTTCAGGATGTCGTCCAGGGACATGCCCAGAAGCAGCTTGATCAGGAGGTCGAGCAGGCTGCCGATGGCGCCCCCGGTGTCCAGTTCCAGGCTGTTGACCAGGCTGGCGATCAGGCCCTCCGTGGACAGGCCGGCGATGCGCTGGGTGTTGTTCTGGTCGAACGGCCCGGTGAACTCCAGGGTGCCGGCGCCGCCCGGCAGCTCGATGGCGGCCTGGGCCGTGATGGTGAGCAGGCCCAGGAGGTCGAGTATCTTGGCCGGGGTGACTTCGGGAGGCGTGGTGAAGTTGGTCATGGCGTTGGCATTGACCTCGCCCACGTAGATGCCGGCGATGCCCGAGGTGGCGCCGATGGTGACCGTGCTGTTCGCGCGCGGCGCGGCGCACTGGACGTTCTGCAGCCAGGCGTTGCCCGATGCCAGTTCGATGTAGATGGGCAGGTGGACCAGGCCGCCGAGCAGTTCCAGTACGGTCACGTCCAGCTTGAGGCGGGCCTGGGCGGTATAGGCCTGGGTCCGCCAGTCGCCCTCGGCATCCCTGCCGGCCGGGCCGATGGCGATGCTGGGCGGCTCGATCAGCGAGAGGTCGAGGTTGAGAGACAGGATGCCGGGCAGGTTGATGGCGGTATCCAGGTTGAGGAAGTTGTTCGTGTTCTGGTTGGCGACCTTGGCGGCCAGGGTGATCAGCTTCAGTACGTTGATCTCGGCGTTGGCGGCGGAGGTGCTGTCGGCCAGCGATACGTTGAGCAGGTCGGCCAGCTTCAGGTGCAGGTCGCCGGGGACGTTCAGCGCGAGCAGGTTGAGGGTGTTCAGCACGCTGGCATCGACGGTGGCGATGTCGCTGCGGTCCAGGGCCGTGGCGGTCAGGCGGAGCAGTTCGCCGAGGCCGATGTCGGCCTTCAGCAATTCGTCCAGGGTACCGACATCGGCGCTCACCTTGACCAGGTCGAGCAGGCGCACGTTGGCGTTGGCGAGGCCGTTGTAGGACACCGCGTCGAGGCTGATCGAGGAGTGCAGCAGCTTGCCCAGGAGGGCGTTGAGCAGGGTGGACTGGCTGGTATCCAGGCTGAGCAGGCCGGAGCCGATCGAGAAGCCGGCGATGTCGTCCCGGGTCGCGGTGGCGGTGGCGCCGACCTCTCGGCTGCCGACCAGGAAGAAATAGGGCTGCTGGGTGGTGACCGTGACCTGCACCGCATTCGGGGTGCCGGCCGAGTTGCCGGGGGTGAAGGTGCCTTCGAAATCGCCGCTGGGGGTGTTCGCGTCATAGTGGCCGACGACGGTGTCCAGGGTATTGGCCTGGTCGCCGGGCACCGCGAAGTCGTTCTGCCCCGCGGTGGCCAGGGCGATGCTACCCGCCGCCGCAAGATCATTGACCGCCGACAGGGCGGCATTGTCGGCCACGCTTTGGAGTTGGCGCTTGGTGTAGAAGAGACTGCCGAGATCGACGGCCAGGGCCGCCGCCGCGATGACCGCCGAGAGGCCGACGGCGGCGATGATGCTGATGGCGCCGCGCTGGCGGCGAGCCTGGGCCGAAGCGGTCAGGCGCGACAGTATGGGCATCGCGGCGATACTCGGTAGCTTATGTCCGAAGCTTAGTCAGACTTGGTGGACGATTTGACCGTCTCTTTGAATTCCGGCATGGGCTTGCTGAAGCTGTCCAGATAGCGGTGGTAGGAACGTGTCGCCACTTCGCCGGCAACCGGTTGCGGCGCCCCGGCGGAATTGCCTTCCCGCTGCATGGCCAGGATGTTTTCCGTGCTGGCGCCGACCACCATCTTCTTTGCTTCCTCGGCATGTCCGGACAAGGGGACGGCCAGCGTGCAGAGGCCGGTCAGCAATGCCAGGGTGTACCGTTTCGTCGCCATGGTTACTTCTCCGTGATTTTCTTGTGGGCAAGGCAGGCCTTGATGTAGCCGAGCAACTGGTCGAACGACACCGGCTTGGTGAAGACCATGATGTCCGAGGGCAGGCTGCCCTTGTCCTCGATTTCAGACCGGTTGAGGGCGGTCACCACGACGATGTCGAGATCCTTCAGGGCCTCGTCGTTGCGCAGCAGCTTGATGATCTCGAAGCCGTCGACTCCGGGCATCTTGAGGTCGGTGATCAGAAGATCGGGCTGGCCGCGGCCGATCACGATCAAGGCCTCGAATACGCTCGGCACGAAGGTGACCTGGATCGGGATATGCCACTCGTCCATGGTCATCTGGTAGAGCTTGGCCATGTCCTCGTCGTCTTCCAGGACCAGGATGTTGAACATATTGGACGCCGGCGCCGGCGCCTGGCCCTTGCCCATGCGCTGCTGGATGAGTTCGTTGACGGCGCTCAACGGCAACCGGCGGTGCCCGCCATCCGTCTTCCAGGCCTTCAAGACACCGCTTTCCACCCATAGTTGGACGGTACGCAGGGAAACCCCCAACATCTGGGCGGCTTCGCGTGTGGTGCAATAAACTTCTTGTACGTTCGGGTTTTTCATTGTTACGACCTGATTCGGGCAAAAGCAGTCGATTAGGGAAATATGCTCTATTTATACCATTTTACGGTCTGATGCGTTTGGCCAGCTCGGCTGCTTTTTCATTTATTTCTTTTCGCTGCGTGTCTTTCAGCCGGTACCAATCCATGATGCCCTGGGCACGTTCCGGTTTATCGCTCATCAGGTAATAGAGGGCCAGGTTGGCCCCGGCCCGGACGTTCTTCGGGTCGAGCTCCGTCGCCTTGTGCAGGTTGAAGCCGGCGTCGGCCATCCGCTGCAGCAGAATCTGGACATAACCCAGGTCATTCAGGATGGCGGCATTGGTGGGGTCGAGCTGGTTGGCCTTATCCAGGGCCAAGAGGGCGCTATCCAGGTTTCCCCCCTTGGAGGCGATCAGACCCAGGCCATGCTGGGCATGCGCGGCGAGCGGGCCTTGCAGCAGGCTTTCGTAGAGGGTGGCGGCCTTGTCCGGGTAACCGGTCTCGCGTAGCGCATCGGCACGCAACAGGGTGGCCTGGGGTTTGTCCGGCCAACGCCGGTCGAAGGCGTCCAGGTGCGCCAGGGAGGCGAAGTACAAGCTCTTCGCTTGCAGTCGGGAGATCAGCTCGAGATAGACGTCCGGGTTGCTGTTCAGGTCGGGCGCGGGGGCCTGGCCCTCCTCGGACAAGGTGTTCCCGGCCGCCGACGGATTCGTCGGGTCGGCGGCCTGGGCCGGTGCGGACATCCCCGCAACCAGGACGGCCAGGAGGGCTGCGAGTACGAGGATATGTCGGCGTGGCGCGTTCATGTCAGCTTGACCAGGGCCTTGAATACGGCGACGAAGCCGGGGCCGGCGGTGACGATGATCAGGGCCGGGAGCAGGAACACCACCATGACCACGACCATGCGGGTGGCCAGCTTGCCGACATAATCCTGCATGTCGAAACGGCGTTTTTCCATCAGACGGACGGCATAGCGTTTCAGCGGTTCCTGCAGGCCGGCGCCGTAGCGGTCGGCGTCGTTGACCAGGGTGACCAGTTCCTTCAATTCGGCCTGGCCGAGCTGGTCGGACATCTGCTGCAGGGCATCGTTACGGGCGCGGCCGGATTTGATGGCGATCCGCACCACGTTGAACTCGCTCGAGAGAACCGGCAATCCGACGCGTTTTTCTTCCGAGAACAGGATCAGGGCCTGCTCGAAGCTGACGCCGGCGCCGTGCATCATGCGCAGGTAGTCGATGAACAGGGGGATTTCGTTCGCCAGGTCCTGCATGCGCCGGCCGGCCAGCCATTTCAGGATGTATTTGGGGGCGAGGTAGGCTACCCCGACTGCCAGGAAGACCTTGAGCCAGGACTTCGGACTGCCGGATACGAAGGCGTAGCTCAAGGCGGCCAGAAGGACGACCACCATCAGTATCAGGCGCAGGGCCTGGAACAGGACCAGGGCCTGCATGCCCCGGTAACCGGCCTGGGCGAGCAGGCGCCGTTCCTCGCTGGTCTGTTCCGAGGCCGGCCCTTTGGTCTGGCCGGCCAGGAAGGGGGCCAGGCGTTCCAGCCAGGAGTCGTTTTCCGCAATCTGGTCGGGATCGGGGGCCGCACTTTCGACACCACGCTCCAGCCGTTCCAGGCGGTTGAACTGGCGCTGCCGACGGACCTGGTTGGAGATCTGCAGGTGGTAGCCGTAGGCCAGCCAGCCGATCCCGAATACGGCCAGGCCGACGCTGAAGGCGATCAGGAAGGGTAGCCACATGGTCGCGTTCCCTTCAGCGGTGGCGCAGCCGCGCCATGTGGAAGAGCAGCCACATGCCGATGACCTGCAGGGCAAAGGCGGCGAGCAGCAGCTTGTGGCCGAGGGTGTCGTTCCACATGCCGACCAGGTAGCGCGGGTTGCTGACCAGGATCATGAGGCCGACGACGATCGGCAACGCGCTCAGGATCCAGGCGCTGGCACGGGTTTCCGAGGTCATGGCGTGCAGTTCCTGTTGGCTGCGTTCGCGTTCGCGCATGGCCTGGGCGATGCGTTCCAGGACGGCGCGGGCGTTGCCGCCGTAGCGCACGCCGAGGTAGAAGACCGAGGCCATGAAACTGAGCTCCTTGATGTCGTAGGTGTCGGCGACCTGGTTCATGGCGTCTTCCAGGGCCACGCCGGCGCGGGTGCGCAGCAGCATCTGGGCGGTGATGCCGCGCAGGGGTTCGTCGCATTCCTCGCTGGCGTTGCGGAAGGCCAGTTCGAGGGACGAGCCGATGCTGAGTATGCGGGCCACGGAATCGATGAAGCCGGGCAACTGGGCGACCACCAGGCCTTGGAAACGTTCGATGCGCCAGCGCATGAACAGGAACATGACGGTGGGGTAGGCCACCAGCAGGCCGAGGACGCCGCCTTTGATACCGAACAGGGCCAGGCCAAGGCCGACCAGAATCGGGGCCGGCAAGGCGAGCAGTCCATACAGGCGTGGGTCGGGGTTGAAGCCGGCGCGTTCCAGCCAGGTCTCCAAGACCGGCGGCAGCCAGCTTCTCTGGGTCGATGGCGCTATGTAGCCACCCGGGAAGTCGGCATTCGCTATGATCGCCTCGAGGCGGCTGACGTGCCGGCTGAGTTGCTTGCCGCGCCGGCTGGCGTGCCACATCAACACCCCTGCCGTGACCAGGCAAAGGATGGCCAGGGCGATCAGGTCAAATACGCTCACGGGCGGCCTCGTAACGGGCTTTGGCGGAATCCCAGACGCGTTTCAACTTGGGCGATACCGGTTGGCAATGGGTGGTCACCCAGCCATCCTGGCCGTTCACCAGGTTGGGCTCGAAGCGGTAGAACTCCTGCATCGAGATGACTTCGTCCTGGACCCCGGTGATCTCGCTGACCGAGATGACGCGCCGCTTGCCGTTGGGCAGGCGGGCCAGGTGGACGATCAGGTCGATGGCGCCGGCGATCTGCCGGCGCAGGTTGAGTTCGCTGCCCTGCCAGCCACCGAAGTGGAGGAGCATCTCCAGGCGGTGCAGGCATTCGCGCGGCGAATTGGTGTGGATGGTGGACATGGAGCCGTCGTGGCCGGTGTTCATGGCCTGGAGCATTTCCACCGCCTCGCCGCTGCGGACCTCGCCGACGATGATGCGGTCGGGGCGCATGCGCAGGCTGTTGCGCAGGAGGTCGCGGGCGGTGACCTCGGCGACGTCCTCCAGGCCGGCCGGACGGGTCTCCAGGCGTACCACGTGCTCGTGCAGGAGTTGCAGTTCGGCGGCGTCCTCGATGGTGATGATGCGTTCGCCTTCGGGGATGAACTGGGCCAGCATGTTCAGGAACGAGGTCTTGCCGGAGCCGGTGCCGCCGCTGATCACGATGTTGCTGCGCGCGGCCACGGCCTTGCTCAGGAAGTCGAGCATCTCGTCGGTCATGGTGCCGTAGGCGAGCAGGTCGCTGGCCTCCAGGGCCTTGTTGCGGAACTTGCGGATCGATACCACCGGGCCGTTCAGGGCCACCGGCGGAATGATGATGTTGATGCGGCCGCCGTTCGGCAGGCGGGCGTCGACCATCGGGCTGCCCTCGTCGACCCGGCGCCCGAGCGGGGCGATGATGCGCTGGACGATGCGCATCAGGTGCTTGTTGTCGATGAAGCGGATCTTGCTCTTCTGGAGCAGGCCGTTGCGCTCGATGAAGACTTCCTTGTAGCCGTTGATCAGGATGTCGGCCACCGATTCGTCGGCCATCAGGCCTTCCAGGGGGCCGAGGCCGATCAGTTCGTCGGTCAGGTCCTTGACGATGCACTGGATGTCGGAGGCGTTCAGCGGCATCCGGTTGGTCGAGGTGAAGCCCTCGACTTCCTGGGCCACGAAGCGCTTCACCATGGCCGGCGTCCAGTTGATGAAGTCGGTGCCCAGGTCCTCGATACGATCCACCAGGCGGCTGTGCATCATGCCCTTGATGTCCTGGAATTCGTCGGACTGGTGGAACTCGCTGTTCGGGTCTTTGCCCAGCGCGAAATCGAAATCCATGCCTGTTCCCCTGTGCCGGCCTAGCTGAAGTAGCGTTCGAAGATGGTGGCGTTCTGAATCGGGCCCTGGACCTTGGCGCCGGTCCCTTTGGCCAGGTCGGCGGCGATGCCGCGCAGGACGTTGAGATAGGGATCCTTGGGCGCCACTTCCAGCAAGGGTTTGCCGATATTGGCGCAGGCGATCATCTTGTCGGTGCGCTGCGGCAGATTGCCGTCCAGGCGGATTTGCAGGTTCTGGGCGATCTGCGCCGGCGCCAGGTCGATGCGGGTGTCGTACTTGCCGGTCAAGAGGCCGATCTGTTCGGTATCGAAACCGCGCTCCCGCAGGTTCATGAGCAACTGGCGCGCCGAGTAGACCGACGGCAGGCTCTGTTCGCAGACCAGTTCGATGTGGTCCGAGATGCCCAGGGCATAGAGGAGCAAATCCAGGCCGGCGAAGCCGCCCAGGTCGACCACCACCACCTTGAAGTAGGACTTCAGCAGGCTGAGCATGGTCATCGCGTCGGTCGGCGTGATGTCGCGCAGGTCGGCCAGGTTCTGGGGCAGCGACATGATGGCCAGGCCGCTCTTGTGGTGCGCGAAGGCGGTGTTGAGCAGGGCCTGGTCGAACCGGCGCAGGCTGCGCACGGCGTCGCAGAAGTTGAACGCCACCTTGGTGTCCAGGTATAGGGCGGCGTCGCCCGAGGGATAGCCGAAGTCGAGCAGCAGGATCGGCTGGTCGGGCAGGTATTCCTGCTTCAGCAGCAGGGACAGGTGCATGGCCGCCGTGGTGGTGCCGATGCCGGGGCGGGCGCCCAGGATCGTGATCAGCTTGCCCGAGGGCTGGGCGGGCAGGGCGGGCGATTGCTCCAGGATCGCCTTCACGGTGCGCAGCGCATCCATGGGCGATTGCAGTTCGATGAAGTCGCGTGCCCCGGCGCGCATAGCTTCCAGGATCAGGGCGCTGTCGGCCCGGTGCGAGAAACCGACCACCCACAGGCGCGGATAGACCACCAGCAGGCTGCGGGTCAGTTCGGCGGCACGTTCGGCGTTGTCGCCGATGAAGTCGACGAACACGATGTCGGTGCCCAGGGAACCGACCAGCTGGGCCAGCAGGTCGGTGTTCCAGTGCAGCCAGACCGAGGTGCCGGTGCTTTTCAGGGCATCGCTCAACTCGTTGAAGCGGGTTTCGTTATCCGTGACGACGATGAAGCGTTTTTCAACCATGATCCGGGCGCGTCCTATTTCGAAAGACCGGTAAAGCCGGCCGCTTCGCCGTGGTCGGAGGAGATCAGCATGTCCCACAGGCTCGGGTTGTAGTCGGCCAGCTCGGCGCCGGGCAGGGGGCCGAATTGGGCGTTGGCGGCGAGGGGGCGCACCAGCTTGGGCGTGACGATGATCAGCAGTTCCTTGTCTTCGCGGCTGAAGCGCACGCTCTTGAAGAACGCACCCAGGACCGGGATGTCGCCCAGGCCCGGAACCTTGTCCAGGTTCTTGACCACGTTCTGGCTGACCAGGCCGCCGATGACGAAGCTCTCGCCGTTGCCCAACTCGACGCTGGTGTCGGCGCGCCGGGTGGTCAGGCTCGGCACCGAGACGCCGTTGATGGTGATGGCGTTGGAGAAGTCCAGGTCGCTGACCTCGGGGGCGATCTTGATGGCGATGCGGTTCTCCGCCAGCACGGTGGGCGAGACGTCGAGGCGGATGCCGTAGGGCTTGTACTGGATCGTGGTCTGGCCCAGAGCCTGGGGGACCGGCACCGGGAACTCGCCGCCGGCCAGGAAGCTGGCGGTCTGGCCGCTCTGCGAGACCAGGGTGGGCTGGGCCAGGGTACGGGCGAAGCCGTTGCCCTCGAGCAGGCTCAGGAGGCCGATCACATCGCCGGAGGCGGAGCCCAACAGCAGGGTGAGCGCCTTGGAGACGGGCGAGCCGATGGT
>JAAXVP010000373.1 GCA_013335435.1 Thiobacillus sp.
CCCTACCGAGACATGCGATTCAGCCGGGACAAGACCCCGTACAAGGACCACCAGGGCTGCCTGTTCGAGGCGGAGAACGGACTGGGGTGGTACGTGCAGGTCTCCGCGCACGGGCTGATGGTGGCCGGTGGCTGGTACATGTCCACGGGTCCGCAGGTGAAGCGCTTCCGCGAGCACATCCAGGAGTTCGGGGCAGCGGAGCTGCGGCAGTCGCTGAAGCCTCTGCCCAAGGCCGGCTTCACCGTCGACGGCGAGCAGTTGAAGACCCGGCCCCGCGGGGTCGGTGAGGACAACCCGGACCTCGACCTGCTGCGCCACCGCACGATCCATGCCACCCGAACCTGGGAACCCGAGGCCTGGATGGGCAGCAAGCGACTGCAGACCACCGTCCACAAGTCCTTCGACAAGTTGCGCCCGATGATCACCACACTGGCGGGGATCGTCGGACCACGGGAATAATGGCACGTGTGCCCCGGACCGATTGGATGACACCGCATCCGCTGCGGCTCGATCCGGCGCACCCCCGCCGGTCCGAGATCCTGGCGCGGCACCGCGCGGCCGTCGATGCCGGCCAAGCGGGGTACACCGATCCGGACACCGGTCTGTTCGTGCTCACCGCGATGATCTGGGTCACGCAGTCGTCCGTAGCCGCGCAGGGATCGGCGAACCCCGCCGCATTCAGGTTCACGCACCCGGCGTCGGTGTGGAGCCTGACCCAGTTCGCCGACGTCGCGCCTTCCCGGAACGTCGTCCCGGTGACGGGAATCGCGTTGACCGCGTTGATCACGATGTCGCGCGCGGCTGCAGGCAGCGGACCGCCGACGAGCGCGTCGGAGGCGCCGTCGACCAGAGCGGCTGGAGCTTGGCGTCCTTGACCCGCCAGCGGCCATGGAGCTGCTCCACGATCAGCTTGGAAACGAGCAGCAGGTCCACCCGCTCGGCGCCCAGGCGCCGGGCGAGCTTGTGCGCCTCGACGTCCCCGGTCCACTCGGCCAGGTTGTTGGGCTCGTTCCACAGTTCGAGGTAGTCCAGGCAGTCGCCACACTCGTCGAGCACGGAGCCGATGAAGGCGGGGTCGGCCTTCTGGTCCTGTTCCATCTCGCCGATGACCTGGTCGAGGGTGATGGCCAGGCGCCACAGGTTGCGGTGCTCGTCCTTGATGATGCGCAGTGCTTCCATCTTTTTCTCCTCGGGCTTCAGGCGTGGGCGCCCAGATAGGCGGCGATCACGTCGGGATTCCTGCGAACTTCCTCGCCCGTGCCTTCGGCCAGCTTCTTGCCGTAGTCGAGTACGAGGATGCGGTCGGAGAGGTTCATCACCATCTTCATGTCGTGTTCGACGAGCACCACGGTGATGCCCGAGTCGGCCACCTTGCGGATGAGTTCATCCACCTCGATGGTTTCCTTCGGGTTGAGGCCGGCGGCCGGTTCGTCGAGAAAGATCAGGCGCGGCTTCATGGCCAGCGCGCGGGCGATTTCGAGGCGCTTGAGGGCGCCGTAGGGCATGGAGTCGGCACGGGCTTCGATGTACTTTTCGAGGCCGACGAAGCGCATCAGTTCGGCCGCTTCGACGCGCATTTCGGCGTCACGGCGGGTCAGCGTGGGCAGGCGCAGGGCGGCTTTGAGCAGGTTGCGGTCGAGTCGCAGGTGGGCGCCCACCATCACGTTCTCGATGGCGCTCATGTTCATGCAGATCTGCAGGTTCTGGAAGGTGCGGGCCACGCCGCGCACGGCCAGTTCATTGGGCGACTTGCCGCCGATGGATTCGCCATCGAGGCGGATTTCCCCGCTGGTCGGCTTGTAAACCCCCGTGATCAGATTGAACAGGGTGGTCTTGCCGGCGCCGTTGGGGCCGATCACCGCATACACAATGCCGGCGTCGATGCTGAAGCTCACTTCCTGCACGGCCTTGACGCCGCCGAAGTGGATGGAGAGTTTGTTTACGTCGAGGAGCGCCATGCTCAGTCTCCCTTTCCGAATTTGGCGGCCAGAGTCGGAACCAGGCCCTTGGGCATGAAGATCATGCACACCATGAGGATCATGCCGAAAGCGACGGTTTCCCAGCCTTCGAAGGTGGCCAGGGCCTGGGGCAGGGCGGTGAGGAGCACCGCGCCGATCAGGGAGCCATACACCGAGGCCATGCAGCCAATCACCACCATCGTCACCAGCTCAATCGAGTGGAAGAAGTCGGCCAGGTTGGGGGTGGCGAAGCCCACGTAATGGGCGGTGACGCTGCCCATCAGGCTCGCAAACACCGCCGACATGACGAAGATGGCGACCTTGTAGCGGACCACGTCCACCCCCACCACCTGCGAGGCGACTTCCGAGCCGTGCAAGGCGCGCAGGGCGCGGCCGAAGGGCGAGTCGATGAGGTTGATGGAGGCCCACACGCTGACCGACAGCATCAGCGCGACGACCCAGTACCAGTGCTTGTCGCTGGTCAGCTCGAAGCCCATGAGGCCCATTGCCGGCACCGGCATGCCGTCGGGGCCGCCGGTCCAGGTGGCCTCGTTGCGGATGGCGATGTTGATGATGATGCCCAGGCCGAGGGTGGCCATGGCCAGGTATTGGCCTTTGAGTTTGAAGATCGGGCGCGCCAGCACGGCCGCCAGCAGGCCGGTGATGGCAGCGCCGGCGCCCATCGCCAGCAGCGGATGCCAGCCGAAATGGGTGGGCAGCACGGCCGAGGCGTAGGCTCCGATGCCCAGGAAGCCGGCATGGCCGAGACTGATCTGGCCGGCAAAGCCGATCAGCAGGTTGAGGCCGAGGACGATCACCGCGTTGATGGCCATGCGGATGGCCAGGTCGAGATAGAAGCTGTTGGGCACTACCAGCGGCAGCACGGCGAGTACCGCGATGACGATGTAGAGCCCGAAGTAGGCGCGTTTCTGCATGGTTACACCCGGTCGGTGACCCGGGCGCCGAACAGGCCGCGGGGCATGAAGAAGAGGATGAAGAGGATCAGCACGAAGGGAATCGCGTCCTTGTAAGCCGACGACAGGTAGCCGGCGCCGAAGGATTCGAGAATGCCCACCAGCAGGCCGCCGATGACGGCGCCGAGGCCGTTGCCAAGCCCGCCGACCACCGCCGCCACGAAGCCCTTGAGGCCAAGCATGATGC
>JAAXVP010000374.1 GCA_013335435.1 Thiobacillus sp.
CGCGGCCACAGGCGCGGCGGGCGCGGCCGGGACATAGGCCTCCTCGCCCTGGCTGAGCCAGGCATAGAGCAGCGCGACCAGGATCAGGAACAGGGTGAAGACCAGCACCGGCAGCAACAGCCAGCGCCGAACCGGCGACGGCCGGAAGCGCAATTCCTCGGAATGGGCGGTGATGGTCTCGGTCGGCGTCGCCGGCACATCGCTGATGACCGGCAAGCTGCCCTGCGGCACGTCGACCAGGCGGGCATAGTTGCGCACGAAGCCGCGCACGAAGACCGCCGCCGGCAGGCGTGCGGCATCCTCGGCCTCGATGGCCTCGATCTGGCGGCTGGTCAGCTTCAGCTTGTCGGCCACCTGGCCGACGGTCAGGCCCTTGGCCGCGCGCGCTTCGGCCAGGATGCGGCCGTAACCCTGTCCCAACACCTCGCTCATGGCCGGCCTCCCGGCATGTCGTAGCGACCACTCAGCAACCATGCGGACTCCTGAGCCTCGGGATAGTAGCGGCGCAGTTGCAGGCCATAGCTGGCCTCGGCCTCGCGGTTGCCGGCCGCGCGCTCCAGGCGCACGGCCAACCAGAGCCCGCCGGCGCCCAGGCCACCTTGCCCTTCCGCCTGGCGCAGCATGGTGCGGGCCGCGGCCAGATCGCCGCGCCGATAGCGCACCTCGGCCATGATCAGGACGGCCTGCGGCTGGTTGTCGGCGCGGATCAAGGCCCGCTGGGCGAAACGCTCGGCCTCGGCCAGGTCGCCTTCGCGCAGGGCGCACAGGCCGGCATTGGCCAGGGCCAGCTCGGGGGTGGCGTAAAGCGGATTCTTCCAGGCCGTCTCGAAATGCTCCATGGCCTCGGCCCGGCGTTTGCGCGCGCACAGGAAGGCGCCGAAGTTGTTGTGCACTTCGGAATACTCCGGCGCCAAGGCGATCGAGCGGCGGAAACTGGCCTCGGCCTCCTTGTCCTCCAGGAGTTCGGCGTGGACCATGCCGAGCATGTTGTAGGCCGGCGGGTAGGCGGCATCGGCCTCGAGCGCGATGCGCAGTTCCTGCAGGGCGACGGCGAACTGGCGCCGGCTGTAATACTGGGCCGCCAGTTCGGTATGGATGCGGGCACGCTGATTCACCGACTCCTGGCCGCCACCACCCTCCTGGCCCCGCTGCGTGGCGGCGTTCTGGCCGGCGCAACCGGCCAGGGCCAGGACGAGAAATAGGGAAAGCCAGCCAGTCTTCATGCCGCGGTCTCCATGCGTGTGAGGGTACGTCGGGTCTTGTCGACCACCTGGCCGGCCAGTTGGCCGCAGGCGGCATCGATGTCGTCGCCGCGCGTCTTGCGTGTCGTGGTGATGATGCCTTCGGCCATCAGGCGGGCGGCGAAGGCGCGCACCCGGTCGCCGGGCGAGCGGCGATAGCCCGAATTGGGGAAGGGATTGAACGGGATCAGGTTGAACTTGCAGGGCACGTCGCGCACCAACTCGATCAGTTGATCGACGTGTTCCGGCCGGTCGTTGACGCCATCCAGCATGACGTACTCGAAGGTGATGAAGTCGCGCGGCGCGTTGTCCAGATAACGCCGGCAGGCGGCCATCAGTTCCTTGAGCGGGTATTTGCGGTTGATCGGCACCAGTTCGTCGCGCAAGGCGTCGTTGGGCGCGTGCAGGGATACTGCCAGGGCCACCGGCATGTCCTCGCGCAGGCGGTCCATGGCCGGCACGATGCCCGAGGTGGACACGGTGACGCGCCGGCGCGACAGGCCGTAGGCGTGGTCGTCCAGCATCAGGGAGACGGCGGCGACGGTGTTGTCGTAGTTGAGCAGGGGTTCGCCCATGCCCATCAGGACCACGTTGGAGATGATCCGTTCACCTTTCGGGTCGCGCCCGAGCTGCTTGTTGGCCCACCAGAGCTGGCCGATGATCTCGGCCACGGTCAGGTTGCGGTTGAAGCCCTGCCGGCCGGTCGAGCAGAACCGGCACTCGAGGGCGCAGCCGACCTGGGTCGACACGCACAGGGTGCCGCGCTCGCCGTCGGGGATGAAGACGGTCTCGACATGGTTGCCGGGACCGACTTCGAGGAGGAATTTGCGGGTGCCGTCGTCGGAAATCTGCTCCTTCAACAGCACCGGGGGGCGGATCTCGGCCATCGCCTGCAACTTGGCGCGCAGGCTCTTGGCCAGATCGGTCATCTGCTCGAAATCGTCGGCGCCGAAGTGGTGCAGCCAGCGCAGCACCTGCTTGGCGCGGAAGGGCTTCTCACCGATCTCCTGAAACCAGTCGGTGAGTCCCTTGAGATCGAAGTCGAGCAGATTGACGGTCAATGCAGGCTCAGCGGGAGTAGATCTGATGGCCGGGGAAGAAGTAGGCGATCTCGACGGCGGCGGTCTCCGGGGCGTCGGAACCGTGCACGGCGTTGGCGTCGATGGACTGGGCGAAGTCGGCGCGGATGGTGCCCGGCTCGGCCTTCTTCGGGTCGGTGGCGCCCATCAGCTCGCGGTTCTTGGCGATGGCGTTCTCGCCTTCCAGGACCTGGACCATGACCGGGCCGGAGATCATGAACTCGACCAGGTCGTTGAAGAACGGACGGCCCTTGTGCACGGCGTAGAAGCCCTCGGCCTCGGCACGGGACAGGTGGATCATCTTGGAAGCGATGATCTTCAGGCCGTTGCTCTCGAAACGGCTGTAGATCTTGCCGATCACGTTCTTGGCGACGGCGTCGGGCTTGACGATGGAAAAGGTGCGTTCGATTGCCACGTTGAATTCTCCGGAAGGGATGAAAAAGAACTTGAAAAGGTCGGCAAAAATAGCACGAAACACCCTTAAAATGAAGGCGAATCCATGACAAGGAGGAGACCGAAGTGGCCGATGACAGCGTTCCGGAAGAAGGCACCGACATCCGCCGCAAGGCAGTCGTCCGGCTCGGCATCGCCGGCCTGGTGACCGCCCTGGCCCTGGGCACGCTGTGGTGGCTGGACCATTCCGGCAAGGAGGCGCCGAAACCGAAGCCGGTCGCGCCCTCGCCCATCGTCTCCGCCCCCGCACCGACCCCGCCGGCACCGCCGGTCGCGGTGGCCGAACCGGCGCCCGCGCCGGAAGACGGTCGCCAGCCGCCCGCGGAAGAGTCGCCTA
>JAAXVP010000092.1 GCA_013335435.1 Thiobacillus sp.
GGAATTGCCGGGCAAGGTCAAGATCATGAACGTGTGCGGCGGCCACGAGCGCTCGATCACCCAGGCCGGGCTGCGCGGCGTGCTGCCGGAGAACGTCGAACTGGTGCCCGGCCCCGGCTGCCCGGTCTGCGTCTGCCCGGAAGAGGACATCTACCAGGCCATCCAGTTGGCCTTGCAGGACAAGGTCATCCTGGTCGCCTTCGGCGACATGCTGCGGGTGCCGGTCAACGTACCCAAGGGCGAGGTCCGTTCCCTGGTCGAGGCCCAGGCCGCCGGCGGCGACGTGCGCCCGATCGCCAGCCCGACCGAGGCGCGCAAGATCGCCCTCGACAACCCCGGCAAGCCGGTCGTCTTCTTCGCCGCCGGCTTCGAGACCACCATCGCCCCGGTCGCCGCCGCCGTCGCCGAGGGCCTGCCCGACAACCTGTCCATCCTGCTGTCCGGCCGCCTGACCTGGCCGGCCGTGGCCATGCTGCTCGACTCCGGCACGCCCGGCTTCGACGCCCTGGTGGCGCCGGGCCACGTCTCGACGGTGATGGGGCCGGAGGAATGGCAGTTCGTGGTCGACAAACACCACCTGCCGACTGCCGTGGCCGGCTTCCTGCCGGAATCCCTGCTCGCCTCGTTCTACTCGGTGCTGCGCCAGATCGTCGACGACAAGCGCTTCCTGGACAACTGCTACCTGGAGGTCGCGCGACCGCACGGCAACCTCACCGCCCAGCGCCTGATCGCCCGGACCCTGGACGTGGTCGACGCCAACTGGCGCGGCATCGGCATCATCCCGAAATCCGGCTACGCCCTGAAGCCCGAATACGCGGCCTGGGACGCCCGCCTGAAATACCCCGACCACGCCGACCCGAAGCGCCGCCGCATCGGCGAGATGCCGCCCGGCTGCGACTGCGCCAAGGTCGTCCTGGGCAAGCTCTACCCGAACCAGTGCCGCCTGTACGGCAAGGCCTGCACGCCGCGCAACCCGGTCGGACCCTGCATGGTCTCCGATGAGGGCGCCTGCCGGATCTGGTGGTCGGGCGGCGTGCGCGAGGCGGCCGCGGACTGATCAATCGTTTGGAGAAACACCCATGCAAGACCCCAAGAAGCAACGCACCCACTTCTGGATCGGCAATGGCCTGCTCGCCCTGTCCCTGGCCTCGCTGTTCTTCATGGACCCGCTGTCCAAGGCACTGGGCATCGGCGCCATGGTCCTGTGGATGAGCCTGGCCGGCGTCGGCATGTACTTCATCATGCTCGACAAGGGCCCGAAATCGGACCACCTGGATTGATCAGGCGTCCTGCCGGCCAGCCGTATCGATTTTCAGGGCGGCGCCGCACAATTCCGTCAGCTGTTTCCTGAAACCGGCCACCGGCGACGGCACGCCGGCTTCGGCGTAGACGTATTCCAGGAACTCCACCGTCGTGCGCAACGCCCATGAGGCGAAACTGTACGACGCCCAGGCACGGGGCAGGACCGCCTCGCCGGGAAAGAAGACGGAGGGAGAGAAACATGTCTGGAGCTGCTCGGCCAACCTCTCGTACTGCCCCGCTTGCGGCGGCCATACCGCCCGCATGCGGACAACCTCGTTGCGCAGCTTGATCAGTGTGTCGGCATTCCGTACCACCGCAATGCTGTAGTCGAGCGTCTTGCCGGTGCGTGCCGCCAGGGCGGCGGAATATTTGCCCAGGATACCCTCCCCGAAGTCCGTCTCGGCTCCTTCGGCAACCTTGGCCGGATGACGGCGCGGTGCCAGGGCTGAGCCCTCCAGGCGCAGATCCTGCGCATAGCCATCCAGGAGGGTCACCGTCAGGGCCGCCACCCCGAGTGAGTTATGCAGTATTTCCTCCCAGAACGAGCCCAGGGGGCGACCGGCATTGTCATGCTCTACCTGGGCCACGTTGGCCGAGAAGCGGCAAGCCGCAAACAAATGGTGCAGCGCCAGATTACCGAGCACATCGGCCGGGGGAGCTACGGCATGACTTACCGGCTCACGGGCAAGAAGTTCTACCATCTGAAGCGGATTCCCTCCATATCGGCCCACCCAGTGCCTCGACAGCACCGGTTAGACCGGATAATCACCTTACGAACCACTCGCACTCCCAAGGCTGGTCGTTTTCCATCAGCCAGCGAACCTGCAAGCTCATTCGACGTCACATCCCGGCAGCGATCGACCACATTGGCCAGCGCCGGACCAAACTGCGCAATAATTAATTTATATGCGATATGTGATAAATATTCACTAATTTTTTCATTAATTATAGATATAGATCAATCCGGAGCCACGAAGACCATCTTTCGATTGCCGACGCCTCCCGACCTGTGGGCAATTTCGACCCGACTGGCAGGCGTGTTAGTCTGCCGTGCACCACCAGCCACACCACGACCGCCATGCAGAACCCAGGCCGCCACAGCGGTGCCAGCCAGCCCGATGACAGACCGTAGCGCCCGCCGCATCCGGCTGTCGGGCCATGTCCAGGGCGTCGGCTACCGGCCGTTCGTATACCGGTTGGCGTGCGAGCTCGGGGTGGCCGGCTGGGTGAAGAACGCCACCGGCACGGTCGCGATCCATGCCGAGGGCACGACGGCCGCCCTGGCCGCCTTTGTCCCTGCCCTGGTCGAACGGGCGCCCGCCATCGCCCGGCCCAGCCTGGTCCTGGACGAGGCCTGCGACGACGAAGGCCATGCCGGTTTCGCCATCCTGGCCAGCGACGGCGCCGGCGAACCGGATATCCACGTCCCACCGGACTATTTCACCTGCGACGACTGCCTGAGCGAACTCGGCGACCCGGCCGACCGCCGCCACGGCTACCCGTTCATCAATTGCACCCAGTGCGGGCCGCGCTACACCCTGATCACCGCCCTGCCCTACGACCGGCCCAACACCAGCATGGCCGGCTTCCCGCTCTGCCCGGCCTGCGGCCGGGAATATGGCGATCCGACCGACCGCCGCTTCCATGCCGAGCCGGTCGCCTGCCCGGTGTGCGGACCGCACCTGGAATTCGTCGCCGGGCAGGACGCGGTCACCGGCGACGCCGCCGCCCTGGCTGCCGCAGTAGCGGCCCTGCGCGACGGCGGCATCGTCGCCGTGAAGGGCATCGGCGGTTACCACCTGATGTGCGACGCGACCAGCGACGCGGCGGTGGCCGAGCTGCGCCGGCGCAAGCCGCGGCCGCGCAAACCCCTGGCGGTGATGTTCCCGGCCGACCGCCGGATCCTGGCCGCCACCGTGCGCCTGACCCCGGAGGCGGCAACCCTGCTGGAATCGCCGGCCCGGCCCATCGTGCTGCTGGAAATCGCCGATACGACCAAGCTCTCCCGGCATATCGCCCCCGGACTCGCCGAGGTCGGCTGCTTCCTGCCCTACTCGCCCCTGCTCTACCTGCTCCTGGAACGCTTCGGCGGCCCACTGGTGGCCACCTCCGGCAACATCAGCGGCGAGCCGGTGCTGACCGACAACGGCGAGGCGCAGACCCGGCTGGCCCACATCGCCGACGCATTCCTGCACCACGACCGGCCCATCGTCCGGCCGGCCGACGACCCGGTGTTCCGGCCCATCGCCGGCAAGCCCAGGCCGATCCGCCTCGGCCGCGGCGTGGCGCCGCTCGAACTCGAACTGGCCGAACCGGTAGCGGAACCGGTCCTGGCCTTGGGCAGCCACATGAAGAACGCCATCTGCCTGGCCTGGGGCCGGCGCGCGGTACTGTCGCCGCACATCGGCGAACTGGGCGCACCGCGCAGCCTGGAGACCCTGGCCCAAGTGGCGGCCGACCTGCAACGCCTGTACCGGGTGCGCGCCGAACGCCTGCTGCTCGACCGCCACCCCGGCTACGGCTATCGGCGCTGGGCGCGCGAGACCGGCCTGGCGACGACGGAAATCTGGCACCACCGCGCCCATGCCTCGGCGCTGGCCTGGGAGTTTCCCGACGTATCCGAGTGGATCGTGTTCGCCTGGGACGGTGTCGGCCTGGGCGAGGACACTACCCTCTGGGGCGGCGAGACCTTCCTCGGCGCCCCCGGACGCTGGCGCCGGGCGGCCAGCCTGCGCTCGTTCCGCCTGCCCGGCGGCGACAAGGCCGGACGCGAACCGTGGCGCTCGGCGGCGGCGCTGCTGTGGGAGACCGGCCAGCCGGCCGGGTTCGCCCCCGACCTGCTCCGGCAGGCCTGGCAGCGCGACCTCAACAGCCCGACCAGCAGTGCGGCCGGGCGCCTTTTCGACGCAGCCGCTGCCCTGATCGGGGTGTGCAGCGAGGCCAGTTTCGAGGGTGAGGGCCCTATGAAGCTGGAGGCCCTGGCCAGCGCTCACGTCGATCCGGCCATCACGCCGCCGTCCCTGCCCGCGAGCAAGGACTCCGCCGGTATCTGGCGCATCGATTGGTCGCCCCTCCTGGCCATGCTGACCGATGCGTCATCGAGCCAGGCGGCTCGCGCCCTGTGCTTCCACCAGGCCATGGCCGCGGCCCTGGTCGATCAGGCCGTGCAGCTGCGCGAGGAAACCGGCGCCGGCGACGTCGGCCTCACCGGCGGTGTCTTCCAGAATCGCCTGCTCACCGAACTGGCCCAGGCCGGGCTGGCGGCGGCCGGCTTCCGAATCCGCCTGGCCGAGCGTATCCCGGTCAACGACGGCGGTGTAAGCTTCGGCCAGATCATCGAATACCTGACCTCCCCGACATGAACGAAGAACGAATCCTACTGGCCCACGGCAACGGCGGCCGTTTCATGCGCGAACTGATCGGCGACATCTTCGCCCGCCATCTCGCCAACCCCGCCCTCGACACCGACGCCGACGCCGTCCACCTGCCCGACCTGGCCGGCGACATCCTGGTCACCACGGATGGCTTTACCGTGCAGCCGATCGAGTTTCCCGGCGGCAACCTGGGCTCCCTGGCCGTGCACGGGGTGGTCAACGACCTCGCCGTGGCGGGCGCGCAGCCGCGCTACTTCACCCTCTCGGCGATCATCGAGGAAGGCCTGGAAGTGGCCCTGCTCGACCGCCTGGTCGCCAGCTTCGCGGCGGCGGCGAAGGAGAACGGCGCCGTCGTGGCGGCGGGTGACACCAAGGTGGTGCGCCACGGCGAAGGCGGCGGGCTGTATCTGTCCGTAGCCGGCATCGGCGTGCGCGCGGCCAAGACCGACCTCGCCATGAAGCGCATCGCCCCCGGCGACGTGGTCCTGGTGTCCGGCCCGATCGGCGATCATGGCGTCTCGGTGATGCTGGCGCGCGAGCAGTTCGGCCTGTCCGGCGGCCTGCGTTCCGATTCCGCCTCGGTGCTGCCGCTCGCCCGCGCGGCCTGGGATCTGCCCGGCCTGAAGTTCATGCGCGACCCGACCCGCGGCGGCCTGGCCACGGTCTGCCACGAAATCGCCCACGCCACCGGCTGCTCGGTGGTACTGAGGCAAGGTGACGTGCCGGTGCGCGGCGAAGTCACGGCGGTGTGCGAAATGCTCGGCTACGACCCCTATTTCCTGGCCTGCGAGGGCCGTGTCGTGGCGGTGGCGGCCGCGGACGCGGCGGCCGAGGTGCTGGCGCGCTGGCGGGCGCTGCCCGAAGGCATGGAAGCCGCCATCATCGGGCGCATCGAAGCGGGTGCCGGCCGGTTGATCCTGGAAACGGAACTGGGCGGCCGCCGGGTGCTGGAAGAACTGGAAGACGATCCGCTGCCGCGGATCTGCTGAACCTGGGCGCCCTGAAGCCTCACGGCCCGCTCGCGGCGCCGGGCACTGTCCTGCCGAGGCAGGCTTTTATTCGATCTTGGCGCCGACCACGCGCAGGGCGTCGTTGAGGGTTTCTTCCGGCAGGTTGTTGATACTCTCGCCGAGGACTTCGGCGGCGTCGATGGTTTCCTGATCGTGCGGCAGGGAGGCGATGTCCAGGTTGGCGACCAGCACGGCGGAGGCGCCGGCGACCTGTAGCAACCTCTGGCGTTCCTGCATCAACATCTCCAGTTCGTTGCGCAGCAGGGCGATTTCCTGATCGTTCAGGGCGTGGACAGTCATGCTTTCCTCTTGTCGATTGCTTGGTGTGGAATAATATCGCGCATTCCCGCGCCACGCCCCATTTTCGTGCCAAAACGCCCCGTCACCCTGAACGAATCCATCATCGGCCAGCCGCTCGATTGGGACCTGTACACGGTCTCCGGCGTCCTGGTCGCCAGCGCCGGCATGGTGGTCGCCGACGCCAACCAGGTCGCCCGCCTCACCGCCCGCCCCCTGTACCGCAAGGTGGCGCCGGGCATGGCCGGCGCCGACCTGGTCGAACGCCTGCGCTACGTGATGCAGGAATACCCGCTGATGCTGAAGGCCGCCGGCACGGCCGAGCTGGAGCCCGGCATCCGCGACCTGGTCAGCGAATTGACCGCCCTCCTTCGCCTGGACCGCGACGCCTGCCTGGGCCTGGCGCGCCGGTTGCCGATGCGCGACCCGGCGGCCCGCCATTGCCTGCTCACCGCCCTGGTGACGCTCGACCTCGGTGAACAGGTCAACCAGCCCGAGGACGTCCTGGCCTCCGCCGGCGCCGCCGCGCTGACCATGAACATCGCCGCCATGCGCCTGCATGCCCAACTTTCCGAAGGCCGCCTGCAATTCAGCCCCGACCTCAGGGACGAGATACGCCGCCACCCGGAATACGGTGCCCGGCTACTGGAGACCGGGGGCCTGGCCGATCCGGTCTGGCTGACCGCGGTACGCCAGCACCACGAACACCTGGACGGCAGCGGCTATCCGCACGGCCTGCGCAACGAGGAGATCGAGATCCCGGCGCGCCTGCTCCGGGTCGCCGACTTCTATGCCGCCAAGATCAGCGGTCGCCACTACCGCGCCCCGAAGGCGCCCCGCTTCGTGTTCAAGCATCTGTTCGGCAGCGAACGCGGCCGCCTGGACGGCTATTACTCGGTCCTGCTGCCGCGCCTGCTCGGCGTCTACCCGCCCGGCACCCTGGTGCGCCTGGCGACGCGGGAAACCGCCGTGGTGACGCGCAAGGAAGGCGCCGGCGAGACCGCCGGCCACGTCATGGCCTTCATGGATGTGCGCGGACGCCTGATCAAGGAAGCGGTCGAGCGCGACACCAGCCTGGTCAACTACAGCGTCACCGGCGTCACCGAGGCCGAGTACAACTGGCCGGACATTCCCTGGCAGACCTATTGGGGCTACTAGCCGCCCGTCAGTGCGACGCCTGCCCGGCCGGCTTGCCGGCCGCCTCGGCCATGCCTTCGGCAAAGGCGCGCGCGGTCTCGGCCCGGCACTGCTCGGCCGCCTTGCCGGCATCCCGGATCAGGGCCTTGAGCCAGATGTCGCCGCTATTCCCGGCCAGGGTCTGGCGGTCGTCCGGGTCGGCGAAACGGGGATAGAAGATGCGCCGGCTGCGTGCCTTGTCGAACCACCAGGCGTTGGTCGCGGCGTATTCATAGCCGAACGGCAGCAGCGCGGCACCGAACTCGGGCGCATACGGCCAGCCCTCGCGGCCGGTGTCCGCCGCGCCGATGAAACCGGCCGCGGCCAGGCGCTCGACCAACCGGGCCGCCTCGCGCAGCCGGCAATGCGCCACGTACAGGTAATGGCCGCGTTGCAGGGTCCAGGCGGCGACGCCTTCCGGATCGGTCTCGCGCAGCGGCATCTCGGCCGCCGGCGTACCCAGTGAATTGACGTGATGCAGGACCAGGCCGGCCGGATGGGCCAGCATGGGATGGCAGCGGCCCTCGATGTAGTTCACGCTGCTGAAGGCATATCGGACATAGGCATCGATCGGGGTACGGATGTCGGCGTCGTCCTGCAGGGCCTTGTGCAGTTCGAACAGGGCCAGCAGACGCTCGGCCGGAACCGGCATGACCAGACTGACCAGGTGGCCGTCCGGAAAGTCGCCGCCGACCGCATCGTCCTCGCGGTGCGGGAACACGCGCAGGTTGTACATCGCCTCCATGCGCTCGCCCAGCTTGGCCAGCCAGGCACCGGGATGGATGCCCTGGACGCTGGCGCCGAGCTCGGCGAAGCGGGTCGCCGAGACCAGGTTGACGGTCTCGTCGCCGGAGAAGGACAGCTCCAGTGAGGACAGGCCGCCGGCATAGCGGAAGCGGGTAAGATGGCCATCGGCATCGCGCCAGTCGGCGCTCCATCCCTTTTTCACCGGCTTGAAGGAATCCGCCTCCAGGTCGCCCAGGAACAGGCGGCTTGGCAGGTCGGCGGCCGATTTGACCGCGGCCAGATCGGCCGCCGGCACTGTGACGGGACGCTGGACGGCGGGGAGTTGCAACAATTTCGGGAAGGTGGGGGCGGCGGTCGTATTCATGGCGCGATTATACCCGAGCGCTTTTATCAGGAATAGAACGGCGCCCAGCCCGCCGGATTGGCAATCTGCGCATGTCACGACCACAATGGTAAGTAGTATTCAGAGACGCCCCGAAGGGATGCAACCATGAATGCACGCAAGGAAGGCAGGAAGTCCGCCAGCCTCGACTCCGCCGAACATACCCGTACCGGCCTGTCCGTCGAAGCCCTCCGCCGGGCCTTTCTGGACAACCTGTTCTACATCCAGGGGCGTTTTCCGGAAATCGCCACCGCCAACGACCACTACCAGGCCCTGGCCTATACCCTGCGGGATCGCCTGCTGCACCGCTGGGTGAAGACCATCCACGCCTATAAGGAAAAAGACCCGCGTACGGTCTGCTACCTGTCCGCCGAATACCTGCCCGGCCCGCACCTGGCCAACAACCTGCTCAGCCTGGGGATCACGGACGAGACCCGGGAGGCCCTGCATGGCCTTGGCCTGGACCTGGACGTCATCATCGCCCACGAGGAAGAGCCCGGCCTCGGCAATGGCGGCCTGGGCCGCCTGGCGGCCTGCTTCATGGACTCCCTGGCCACCCTGGAGATCCCCGCCATCGGCTATGGCATCCGCTACGAATATGGCATCTTCGACCAGAAGATCCAGGACGGCTGGCAGGTGGAGACCTCCGATAGTTGGTTGCACTACGGCAACCCATGGGAGGTACGCCGGCCCAACGTCTGCTACGACGTCAGCATCGGCGGCCATACCGAGCATTTCACCGACGAACAGGGCCGCCTGCGGGTGCGCTGGCGCCACGGCGACCTGTTCCGGGGCGTCGCCTACGACACCCCCATACCTGGCTATGGCGTCGAAACCGTCAACCTGTTGCGCCTGTGGCGCGCGGAGGCGGCGGAGGACTTCGACTTCCAGGCCTTCAACCAGGGCGACTATGTCGGCGCAGTGATGCGCAAGGTGCGTTCCGAGACCATCTCCAAGGTGCTGTATCCGAACGACGACGCGGAGATCGGCAAACGCCTGCGCCTGCTGCAACAATATTTCTTCGTTTCCTGCTCCCTGCAGGACATGCTGCGCATATACAAGAGCAGCGGCCGGCCGCTGGCCGAGTTCCACGCGAAATATGCCGCCCAGCTCAACGACACCCATCCCACCATCGCCGTGGCCGAGCTGATGCGCCTGCTGGTCGACGAAAACGACCTGGACTGGGATGGCGCCTGGGAGGTCACCCGGCGCACCCTGTCCTACACCAACCACACCCTGCTGCCCGAGGCCCTGGAAAAGTGGCCGCTGCCCCTGTTCCAGAACGTCCTGCCGCGCCACCTGGAGATCATCTACGAGATCAACCGGCGCTTCCTGGACGACATGCGGATGCGCTACCCGCACGACCCGGAACGCATCGCCCGCCTGTCCATCATCGACGAAACCGCGCCGAAATACGTGCGCATGGCCCATCTGGCCTGCGTCGGCGGCCATGCCATCAACGGCGTCGCCGCGCTGCACACCCGGCTGCTGGGCGACACCGTCCTGAAAGACTTCCACGACGTCTGGCCGGACAAGTTCCAGAACAAGACCAACGGCGTCACGCCGCGGCGCTTCCTGATGCTCGCCAACCCCGATCTGGCCTCACTCCTGAGCGAGACCCTGGGGGACGGCTGGACCCACGACCTGGACCGATTGCGCGGGCTGGAACGCTACGCCGACGACGCCGCCTTCCAGGAACGCTGGCGCCAGGCCAAGCGCATCCGCAAGGCCGCCCTGGCCGAGCGCATCCTGGCCTGCCGGGGCATCGCCATCGATCCGGCCAGCCTGTTCGACATCCAGGCCAAGCGCATCCACGAATACAAGCGCCAACACCTGAACCTGCTGCACGTGGTCACGCTATACAACCGCCTGAAGCGCAACGCCGACCTGCCGCCGCGCACCTTCATTTTCGGCGGCAAGGCCGCGCCCGGCTACTACATGGCCAAGCTGATCATCAAGCTGATCAACTCCGTCGCCGAGGTGATCAACCGCGACCCGGGCGTGAACGAGCGCCTGAAGGTGGTATTCGTGCCCGACTACAGCGTCAAGGTGGCCCACAACGTCTACCCGGCCGCCGACCTGTCCGAGCAGATTTCCACCGCCGGCATGGAGGCCTCCGGCACCGGCAACATGAAGTTCTCCCTCAATGGCGCCCTGACCATCGGCACCCTGGACGGCGCCAACGTGGAGATTCGGGAAGAGGTGGGGGCCGACAATTTCTTCCTGTTCGGGCTCACGGCCGAACAGGTGGCCCAGGTCAAGGCCGCCGGCTACCGGCCGCGGGACATTTACCAGGGCGACCCGGAACTGCGCGAGGCCATCGACCTCATCGCCAGCGGCCACTTCGCGCACGGCGACTCCGGCCTGTTCCAGCCCCTGGTGGACAACCTGCTGCAACGCGACGACTACCTGCTCCTGGCCGACTACCGAGCCTATGTCGACTGCCAGGATCGGGTCGCCAGCGCCTGGAACGAGCCGGAACGATGGACCCGGATGGCCATCCTCAACGTCGCCCGCATGGGCAAGTTCTCCTCCGACCGCACCATCGCGGAATATTGCCGGGACATCTGGCGGGCGACCCCGGTCAAGATCGGGGCATGAGCGGGCCTTCCTGAACCATGGCCGAGGACACCGTTTTCCGGGCCAGTGCCCTGACCAAGATCTATCGCATGGGCGAAGTGGCGGTGCATGCCCTGCGCGGCATCGACCTGGAACTGCGGGCCGGCGAACTGGTGGTCCTGCTGGGGCCCTCGGGCAGCGGCAAGTCGACCCTGCTCAACATACTGGGCGGCCTCGACACCCCGACCAGCGGCGAGGTCTATTACCTGGACCACAACCTGACCACGGCCACGGACAGCGACCTGACCCGGTTCCGGCGCGACCATGTCGGCTTCGTGTTCCAGTTCTACAACCTGATCCCCAGCCTGACCGCGCGCGAGAACGTCGCCGCCGTGACCGAGATCGCCCAGGCGCCGATGCGTCCGGAAGATGCCCTGGCCCTGGTCGGCCTGGGCGAACGCCTGGACCATTTCCCGGCCCAGCTCTCGGGCGGCGAGCAGCAGCGGGTGGCGATCGCCCGCGCCATCGCCAAGAACCCGTCGGTATTGCTGTGCGACGAACCGACCGGGGCGCTCGACTCGGCCACCGGCATCGTGGTGCTGGAGGCGCTGGAAAAGGCCAACCGGGAGTTGGGCACCCTGACCGTGCTGATCACCCACAACGCGGATATCGCCGGCATGGCGGACCGGGTGATCCGGCTGTCGGACGGGCATATCGTCGAGGAGCGGGGGAATGCCGTGAAGAAGGCGGCGAGGGAGTTGTCGTGGTGAGGTTAGTGGCCTTTGGCCTTGCGTTTTCGCCTTTGTCAGCGGCTCAGGCCGGGGGCGCCCGGCAGCGCATTACTTTCTTTGCTCGTGCAAAGAAAGCACACCCCGCTTCGCCGCCCTTCGGGTTCCCAATTTTTCAGCCAGCGTTCGGGCGGCTGCGCAACTCGGCCTGCGGCCTCAGACAGTGCTCGCCGACTGCCCCCGAACGCTGGCTGAAAAATTGGCGGCTCA
>JAAXVP010000093.1 GCA_013335435.1 Thiobacillus sp.
CGTTTTCTCCGCCGGGAAAGAGCATATCGGGATGCTGCTTCGGGCAAACACTCAAGGCGGACGAGGAGCCGTCGCGCGAACTCACGCTCGAGGAAGCGCTCGAGATTGCCATCCAGTTGCAGCAGGACGATCGGCTCGCCGAGGCCGACGCCGTGTACAGCCAGATTCTCGCGGCGGCTCCCGATCATCCGCGGGCGCTGCATTACGCGGGCGTGGCACGAGAGACATGTGCTGTCCGGGATGGCAGTAATGGGGCCACCGTCGGCCGGCGCGAGCCGCAGCGCGCCGAGCTGATGAAGCAGCTCATGGCCGCCGGCTTCAGCCCGGCCCTGACCCGGCAGCTGCTCGACCGCCTGCCGGCCGACCTCGATGCCCCGCGCGCCCTCAAGTGGCTGCAAGCCGCCATCGTCAAGAACCTCAAGGTCGCCGCCCCCGTCGACGACCTGATCGACCGCGGCGGCGTCTACGCCCTGGTCGGCCCGACCGGCGTCGGCAAGACCACCACGGTGGCCAAGCTGGCCGCCCGCGCGGTGCTCAAGCACGGCACCGGCAAGGTCGCCATGATCACCACCGACAGCTACCGGATCGGCGCCCAGGACCAGTTGCGCATCTACGGCCGCATCCTCGGCGCCCCGGTGTTCGCGGTGCGCGACGAGAGCGACCTCGAACTCACCCTGCTCGACCTCCAGGGCAAGCACCTGGTCTTCATCGACACCATCGGCATGAGCCAGAAGGACCGCCGGGTCGGCGAACAGACCGAGATGCTGTCCGGGCAGAACCAGGGCGTGCAACGCCTGCTCCTGCTCGGCGCGCCGGCCCAGGGCATCACCCTGGAAGAGGTCGTGCGCGCCTACAACGGCCCCGGCCTGGCCGGCTGCATCCTGACCAAGATCGACGAGGCGCAGACCTACGGCCCCGCCCTCGACGTCATGATCCGGCACCAGTTGCAGGTCCACTACGTCACCAACGGCCAGCGCGTGCCGGAAGACATGCACCTGGCCAACGCCCGCTACCTGATCGACCGCGCCTTCCGCTCCGGCACGGCCGGCACCGCCTTCCAGCCGGAGGACGACGACTATCCGGTCCTGGCCGCGGCGGCCGAGGCACGCGGCACGCGGCCGGACGACAACTTTGCTGTCCAGGGTGCCTACGGTGCCGCGGCTTGAACCGGATGACCAGGCCGCCGGCCTGCGCCGCCTGCTCGGCGAACAACACAGCTTCCGGCCGCTCGGCCTGTTCGGCCCCGACGCCGACCTGAACGCCGGCGCCGCCGCCGGCCTCGCCTTCGCCCTGGCCCTGCGCGGCGGCCATGTCTGCCTGATCGACGAGGCGCCCGGACCGCGCAACGTCGCCGGCCAGCTCGGCCTCACCCCCCGCCACGGCCTGGCCGACCTGGTGCACAACCGAATCCGCCTCGACGACGTCCTCACCGCCCTGCCCGACGGCCCCCGCCTGCTGCGCGCCGAACAGGGCCTGGCCCAGGTCGCCGACGCCGACGACCGCGACTGGAACCGCCTGGCCGACGACTTCGCCGCCGGCGACTGGGAATGGCTGCTCCTGGCCGCACCGGCCGACGAGCGCCCCAGCCTGGCCCTGGCCGCGGCGGCCCGCATCCTGGTCCTGCCGGCCGAGAAGATCCGCCTGACCGAGGCCTATGCCGTGCTCAAGGCCGCCCACCACAAGCAACCCGACGCCGCCTGGCAGGTTCTGTTCATGAACGCCGACGACGACGGCCGCACCGAACAGCTGATGGCGGCCCTGAACGAGACCTGCCGGCGCTTCCTGGGCATCGAGCTCGACCTGCTCGGCGCCATACCGAAGGACGCCAAGCTCGACATCGCGACCCGCTCGATGCGGCCGATCCACCAGGTTTCCGCTACCGCCCCGGCGGCGGCCGCCTTCCGCCACCTGGCCGACCGCCTGGACGACGCCATCCCCCCTTCCGACCTGGACGCCAAGGTATTCTGGCAGCGCCTCGGCCTGTTCAGCCGGTTGAACCGACCACCCCGACAACAGACCACACGACATGTCCAGTACGGAAGGGCTTACGGATAAGGACGCGGTCATCCGGGCCCACCTGCCCCTGGTGAAACGCATCGCCTACCACCTGATGAGCCGCCTGCCGGCCAGCGTGGAGGCGGACGACCTCATTCAGGCCGGCCTGATCGGCCTGCTCGACGCCGTCGAACGCTTCGACGACAGCCAGGGCGCCCATTTCGAGACCTACGCCACCCAGCGGGTGCGCGGCGCCATGCTCGACGAGCTGCGCGAATCCGACTGGGCCTCGCGCACCGTGCGCAAGGCCAGCCGGCAGATCGAGAGCGCCATCCACGCCCTCCAGCAACGCCTGCAACGGCCGCCCACCGAGCAGGAGATCGCCGGCCAGCTCGGCCTCGACATCAACGACTATTTCGGCCTCCTGAACGACACCCGCGGCGCCCAGCTGGTCTACTATGAAGACCTGCACGCCTCCGAGAACGACGACTTCCTCGATCGCTTCGTCGACGAGCTGGCGATCGGCCCCTTCGAGATGCTGTCCGACCACGACTTCAAGAAAGCCCTCACCCAGGCCGTTATAGAGCTGCCGGACCGGGAGAAAATGCTGATGGGCATGTATTACGAGCAGGAAATGAACTTCAAGGAAATCGGCGCCGTGCTCGGCGTCTCCGAATCGCGCATCTGCCAGCTGCACGGCCAGGCCATCGCCCGCCTGCGCGGTTTCCTGCGCGACTGGGTCAGTTAAGGGACGCCGAAGACCGCCATGGACATCATCAGCATCGCCGGCCTGCTGCTCGGACTGGGTGCCATCCTGGTCGGCCAGTTCCTGGAAGGCGGCCACATGGGCTCGCTGCTCCAGCTCACCGCCTTCATGATCGTGATCGGCGGCACCATGGGCGCGGTGATGCTGCAAAGCTCCCTGCGCGTCTTCCTGGACGGCCTGGCCATGGCCAAGTGGATCTTCGTGCCGCCCGCCTACCAGCCCCAGGACACCTTGAGCCTGATCCTGTCCTGGAGCCACCTGGCCCGGCGCGGCGGCCTGCTCTCCCTGGAGCCGATGATCGACGAGCAGAACGACCTGTTCGAGCGGCGCGGCCTGCAGATGCTGGTCGACGGCGCCGAACCGGAAGTGCTGCGCGACACCCTGGAAATGGAACTGCACAGCCACGAGATGCACCGCATCGAGTCCAGCAAGATCTGGATGGCGGCCGGCGGCTACTCGCCGACCATCGGCATCATCGGCGCGGTCATGGGCCTCATCCACGTCATGGAAAACCTCACCGACCCATCCAAGCTGGGCGCCGGCATCGCGGTCGCCTTCGTCGCCACCATCTACGGCGTCGGCGGCGCCAACCTCATCTTCCTGCCCATCGCCACCAAGCTGCGCTACCACGTCAACCGCTACGTGCGCCTGAAGGAGATGTACATCGAAGGCATCGTCTCGATCGCCAACGGGGAAAATCCCCGCATGATCGAGGCGAAACTCCAGGGCTACCTGGTCTAGCGGCCATGCCCCGCAAGCAAGTCCACGAGGAACACGAGAACCTGGAGCGCTGGCTGGTCTCCTACGCCGACTTCATCACCCTGCTGTTCGCCTTCTTCGTGGTCATGTACGCCATCTCCTCGGTCAACGAAGGCAAGTACCGCGTCCTCTCCGACTCCATCGTCCAGGCCTTCAACGAAAAAGACACCAGCGACCGGGTCGTCCATCTCGGCCAGAACCGCGCCAGCATCCTGCCCGGCAGCGGCAAGCCCATCGGCCGGGCCACGGAAGAGAAGGTGCCGCCCAACAACCCGGTGGCGGAACACATGAAGACCATCGCCAAGGACGTCCAGAACGCCATGGAATCGCTGGTCAAGCAGGGCCAGGTCCGGGTCACCCAGTCGCCGCGCGGCATCCAGGTCGAGATCAACGCCAGCACCCTGTTCGCCAGCGGCGACGCCACCCTGCAGCCGGCCTCGACGCAGGCCCTGGCGGCGGTCGCCAAGGTCCTGGCCGAGACCGACAACCCGATCCAGGTCGAAGGCCACACCGACAACATCCCGATCAGCAGCCCGAACTACCCGTCCAACTGGGAGCTGTCCTCGGCGCGCGCCGGTTCCGTGGTGCGCCTGCTCACCGAACAGGGCGTGCAACCCGGCCGCCTGGTCGCCATCGGCTATGCCGACAACAAGCCGCTCGACGCCAACACCACCCCGGAAGGCCGCGCCCGCAACCGCCGCGTCAACGTGCTGATCCTGAACAAGGTGGAAGGCGAGCGGGAATTGAACCTGGGCAATTGAAGCCCGGGGCGCTGGCAGAAGAAGAGCAAAAAGGGATATCGTTCACACCAGCGTTCCATGCTTGGACGCAATGGCGTTGACGACTGGTTGGGACGACCACAGCAGTAGAAAAAACAAACACAAACCGGCGACGAGCCGGAATATCAGACAGGCCCCCTATTAATGCCAGTCCTATTAATGCTATTAATATCAGACATGCGAGGTTGATAAATCATGGCATTGGCACACCACGACAGGTTATCGGACATGTCCGATGACACTTTTACGCCGACAGATGCTGGCTAATACACGTAGGCATATTGGTAATGTTCCAGAATCGGCGAAAGAAAACGGTATTTCGTGCTCATCGGCTGCGACCAAGTACGATGTTGTTGCCACCGGAAACTGGCATTCTGGATAAAACACTTCAGCGACTTGCAAACATTTCTCAGCCTGCACTACTTGCACTCGGCATCTTTGGCTATTTTTATACAGTCGTACCTGTATTTCAGAAGGAACGATTAGAAGAACAAGCGGCAAAGCTCGAACTTGAGAAGACCTCCTCCGAACAACAACTATCCGTCTTATTGGCTAGACAAATGGCAGTAAAGGAAGACATCAGGAGGCTACAGCTCGAACGAGATAAGGAACGTGCTAGAAACTTAAAACTTGCCTACGATATAGTTGTTGCGCACGAGCGCGAAGCAGCCGCACAGCAAAAAAGTGCTGCGATTGAAGAGCGAATGCAATCACAGCTAAAGATACTCGACGCCGCACGGTGGGAATTGGCTATTCTAGACTTCTCATCGGCGTATTACTTTCATCGTATCAACGCCGCAACGAGTGAGTTCAACGACGACATGAGAAAGAATACGGGTGGATTTATTTCGGCTGCCGAACGTGTATGGCCAGACCCATTAGATGATTTGCTCTCTGCAGTAGAGGTAGCAAAATCTAAAGGCAATAATCGAAACGACATCCCGCCGTCCTATTTCGCGGAACTTCGAGAAATAATCATGGCCAATAGACAACTGCTTCAATGCGCACGTCCCGATTTTGAAAGCATTCGCAGAAGCTATATTGGCGACATTGATGCACTAAATCCGAAAATCGAAGCCGAGTTGGAAGACTATATAGCCAAGATTCGGAACGATTACGAAGCGAAGCATCAAAGAGTTGAGATTACCGACGAGTTTCGCTCAAGCTCAAAAAGATCAATACGTGTAGGCAAAGAGTATGAAGTTGACCGCAGATACAGAGATAAACTGTCTGGTCTACAGAAGGAGTGCGATCAAAAGGCAGACAAAATAATTGATTACATCAGAAAACAGAAAGGAGCCACACGATAATATATATGCCTATCTGGCCAGGCTTTGTATCTTGGCGCTGATGGTAGCGGTGCAGTTCTTGGAGGCCCACCACCAATTGGAGTGAAAATCTCCGCGACCTTCGATACGTCCAAGAACACACTTTCTATCGATTTAATCGAGCGGGAAAAAGTGGTTAAAAGCCTGCTGGCGACTTACGATCCGAACGGAAAAACGATAACCATAGGCGGCTCGAAGCCAGAGCTCTTAACAAGACGGTCCGAAGTTTTTGACTCCAGCATCAAGAAAGGGCTGGGGTTGTGAAAAGCATTGAGGCATTGTCGTCCGCACCTAACCCTGCGCCCAACCTCGCTCCCGTCGGTCGCTGGACGCTGCGCAACAAGGCCGCGCAGCGCCGGTTTGCTCTACGTTGGGCACCTCAGGACAGCACGTATGACATTGACAATGTGTAGCCATGTGACTACAGTTGTTCCGTGATTGAAATCCGCAAAACCATCCTCTTCGCTCAGTGGCTCGACGACTTGCACGACCTCCAGGCGAGAGCGCGCGTCCAAGCAAGAATCGAACGGCTCGCCGCTGGAAATCCCGGAGATGTCGAACCGGTTGGCGAAGGTGTCTCGGAGTTGCGAATCAACTACGGTCCCGGTTACCGGGTGTATTTCAAGAAGCGAGGGCGAGAGCTGATTATTCTGCTGGCTGGTGGAGACAAGGCTACCCAAGCCAAGGACATTAGGGCTGCATTGCGCCTCGCACGCAATCTTTCGGAGTAGCAACCATGACTAAGACCGTTACCACTCGCTATGACGTTGCCGAACACCTTAGAACCCCGGAGGAAATGGCCGCTTATCTTGAAGCCTGCCTTGAAGAAGCCGACGGTGATGCCGCATTTATTGCCAAAGCACTTGGCGATATTGCTCGCGCCAAGGGTATGTCACAGGTCGCGCGCGATGCCGGATTGTCTCGCGAAAGTCTTTATAAAGCGCTCTCCGGTGATCGTAGCCCTGGCTTCGACACCATTCTTAAAGTCATCGGCGCGCTTGGGCTGAAGCTGCATGCCGAAGTGGGTCAAGGCTGACGAGGTGCACAGCCCTGCGGTGCAGGAGGCGCTGCGCGATAAAACCGCGCAGCGCCCCTGACCTCGAACGGTCACCCGCTCTCAACCTCACACCGGTAAACCTCGACATCCGGCGTAGCCTCGATCCGGGCACCAACCTCTATAGCCAGTTCCGCCCCGCCCAGCCTGACCGCCAGCCGCGTTTCCTTGCCCAGGCCTTGCGCCGGGACGATCAGGTGGCGCGCGCCGGCGTGCCGGCCTTTCTCGGGTTCCATCAGCAGGCAGGGCGTAGGTTGCTCGGCGCCCGGGCGCAGCCAGTACAACGGCAGGGCCTTGCCGTGGCGGGACTTGATCCCGAAGGAGAGGGCACCGTCCGGGCCGGTCTTGAACCAGCGTACCAGGCCGAGCTCGCGCCGGCCCTGGCTGTCGCAGACGCAGACCAGGCTGCCGATGCGGAGCCGGAATGCGGGCTTGGCGACCTGCAGGGCCATGCCGCCGGGGCTGTCGTTGACCAGTTGGCACGACGCCGCGCCGGCCGGGTCGGACGCGCCATGGGGTTCGGCCAACTGGCGATGGACGGCGTCGAAGCCGACCAGGAGCGTGCGCCGGCCGGGTTGGGCCGGGCGGTGCCGGGTCGAGGTGCGCTGGGTGGATCCGCCCCAGGTCAGCTTCAGGCGTTGCAGCAGGTCCTTGTAGCCGGGGTGGCGCACGACCGGGACGTCCTGCTCGGGGGTCCGGCCGCGCTCCATCTGGCTGAGGATGATGGCCAGCTTGCGCACCAGCGGGCCGGTGTTGAGCACCAGGTCGCAGGCGGGCGTGGCGTTGCGCTGCCAGGACAGCGGGTAGGGCGGCCGGTCGTGCTGGGCCTGGATGCCGAACACGCCGCCGCGCGACATGGCCTTGGCCGGCTCGATCAAGGCCAGGGCGCCATGGCGGGCGATGACGTCGATGGTCCAGGTGCGCTCCAGTTCGGACAGGTGATAGGGGTCGGCGGTCGCTTCCAGGAGCAGGGCCAGGTAGACGTCGCGCAGGGTGGCAGGCGAACGCACCGGGTCGGCGCTGTCGGCCAGGCCGGACTGGATTAGTTTCTGGCCGACCTGGTTGATACCGAGCCAGAAGCCGTCGGGCAGTTGGCGGTGGCTGAGATGGCAGACGGCCATGGTTTCCAGCCGGGCGTGCAGGAAGGCGCTGTAGTAGCCGGCCGACTGGCCGCTGCCGAACAACGGCAGGGCGCGCTCGGAGCCTTCCAGGAGAAAACGCTTGTTGAATTCGGCCACGGCGCCGAGCAGGTCGATGGCGCGGTCGACATGGTCAAGCTCGCGTTCGTCCAGGGGCAGGCGCTGGTTGCGCAGCTTCTTGGCCAGGAGGTTGAGGGTGCGCCGGATGCCATCCGAGAGGACGTCGTAGACCTGCTTGCGCAGGCTTGCCGCCACTTCCGGGCGATCGTGCGCGAGCAGGTATTCGGTCAGGGCGCGGGCAGTGCCGGGCGGATCGCCGAGCGGCAACGCGGCCAGCCAGTCTTCGGCTTGCTTGGCTTTCGTAGCAAGGGTTATATTGGCCCCCGCTTCCGGGCCGGTCTGTTGTAGTGACGGCTTCATGGGACGATCCGATGGCTACCCGCCAGATTCTATCCCCTTCATTCTCGTAGAAATCCATGAATCTGCTCGAAAAATTGTTTGAAGCCCTGATCTGGCGCAGCCGCTACGTGGTGCTGCTCGCCGTGGTTGCCAGCCTGGCCGCCTCGCTGGCGATCTTCTACATCGCCACGGTGGACGTGGTCTACATGGTCGGCCATCTGCTCCACTATGCCGATCCGGCGCTCGACGCCGTCGCGCGCAAGGCCATCCACGACAGCACCGTCACCCATGTCGTCGAGGTGGTGGACGGCTACCTGCTCGGCACCGTCATGCTGATCTTCGCCCTCGGCATGTACGAGCTGTTCATCAGCGACATCGACGAGGCCAAGGGCAGCAAGGCGTCGAGCAAGATCCTGGTGGTCGAGAACCTGGACGACCTCAAGCAGCGCCTGGCCAAGGTGATCATCATGATCCTGATCGTGACCATCTTCGAGATGGCCCTCAAGCTCTCGGTCGGCACCACCATGGACCTGCTGTTCCTGGCCGGCGCGGTGGCCCTGATCGGCCTGGCCCTGTACCTGACCCACGCCTCCGACGGCAAGGAACACGGCAGCGGCGCACACGAGGCCAAGGCGGAGGAAACACATTGAGCGAACTCGCGGCGCGCCCCGTAGTCCATCGCCTATTGCCCACCGAAACCGGAACCATGCTGAAACCCATCCTGCTCGCCGCTGCCCTGTTCGCCTTCGCCACCGCCGCCTCGGCCTTCGACCTGCTCGACAGCAACGGCAAGAGCCACAAGCTGTCGCAATACAAGGGCAAGTGGGTGCTGGTGAACTACTGGGCGACCTGGTGCCCGCCCTGCCTGATGGAACTGCCCGACCTGGCGGCGCTGTACAAGAACAAGAAGAACAACCTGGTGGTGCTGGGCGTGGCCATGGACTTCCAGGATCCCAAGGAGGTGCTCGCCTTCGCCAAGGAACGGGCCATCCCCTACCCCATCATCCTGGGCGACGAACAGCACATCGACAGCATCATCGACCAGGTCGGCCCGGTGCGCGGCCTGCCCACCACCTACCTGTACAATCCGCAGGGCAAGCAGGTCGCCTACAACGTCGGCATGCTCAGTCAGGACGCGGTCGAGAGCTACATCAAGGACAAGAAGAAGGCGACGGCCAAGTAGTCCCGGGCCGTATTGATCGAGGAGATGGAACGATGCGTTGGTTGCTGCTGTTGCTGGCCTTTCTGAGCCTGTCCGCGCTCGCCGAAGTGCGCGATCCGAACGAGCATTTCTTCCAGCCCAAGCTGGGCGACCTGAAGGACGACCTGGCCGCCGCGAAAGCGGAAGGCAAGGCCGGCATCCTGCTCATGTACGAGATGGACGACTGTCCCTTCTGCGACCGCATGAAGCACACCGTGCTGAACCAGTCCCAGGTGCAGGACTATTACCGCCAGCATTTCGTCATCTATCCGATGGACACCAAGGGCGACGCGCCCATGGTCGACTTCAAGGGCAAGCAGACCACCGAGAAGGACTTCTCGCTCGAACAGCGCGCCCGCGCCACGCCCACCTTCGTCTTCTACGACCTCGACGGCAACGAGATGACCCGCTTCACCGGCGCCACCCAGACGGTCGACGAATTCCTCCTGCTCGGCCGCTTCGTGGTCGACGGCACCTGGAAGGCCATGAAGTTCAACGTCTACAAGCGCCAGGCCCTGGCCAAGTGAGATACCGGTTCCTGAGCCTGTGCCTCGGCCTGCTGACGCTGGCCGCCGCGCCCCTTGCCCCGGCGGCCGACGCGCCCCTGGCGCTCGACGAGGTACTCCGCTACGCCGACCAGCCGCATCCCGACCTGGGCGTCTATGAGGCCCAGGCCGACCTGGCCCGCGCCGAACAGATGCTGGCCGAGAGCCAGGACGACTTCCGGGTCACCTTGGAGGCCGGCCTGCGCGGCGGCCACAACAGCACCTACGGCGACGGCTTCGAGCCCGACCACCTGGCCCGCCTGAACGCCCGCAAGATCATCTGGGACGGCGGCCGCACCGGTCTGGCCGGCGCGGCCGCCGGCCTGGAGAGCGCCGCCCGCGCCGGCCAGCTCATGGACGCCCGGACCCAGCGCCGCCTGGCCCTGATGACCCGGTTCTTCGACGTCCTCATGACCGACCTGCAATACGCCGCCGACACCGAGTTCACCGCCGTCGCCTACGTGAGCTGGGACAACGCCAAGGACCGCCATCAGGTCGGCGAGCTGTCCAGCGTCCAGTTGGCCGAATACGAGGCCCGTTACCAGGAGACCCGCCTGAAGCGCAACGACACCCTGCGCAAGGCACGCGAGAAACGGGCGCTGCTGGCCGCCGCGATGAACCGTCCAGACGACCTGCCCTCGGAACTTGCCGACCCGGAGATCAAGGGCAACGACCGCCCGCTGCCCGAGTTCAAGACCCTGCTGGCGACACTGGAAACCGGCAACCCGCGCCTGCTGGCGCACAAGCAGCTCCTGGCCGCGTCCCAGAAACGCCAGGAAGCCCAGCGCGCGGAAAACCGCCCGAGTCTGGAATTCGAGGCCGAGACTGCCACCTACAGCCGCGCGTCGTCCACCCGCGACGACCTGCGCGCCGGCCTCAATTTGACCTGGCCGCTCTGGCAGGGCCAGCGGGTCGACGCCCGGATCGCCAGGGAACAGGCCCAGTTCCAGCTCCTCCAGGCCCAGTACGACCGTCTCCAACTCGACCTGCGCCAGGCCCTGTTCGAGACCCGCGAGGAGATCGCCCTCCTGCTCGAAAGCGAACGCCCCGCCGCCCAGGTCAACAGCGTCATGCGCGACTGGGGCCTGGAGCGGGCGCGCGCCGAATACGAACTGGAACTGAAGACCAACCTGGGCACCAGCATGGCCGAGACCCAGATGGCCCGGATGCGCCGCAAGGCGGTGGAATACCGCCTGGCCCTGGCCTGGGAACGGCTGGCCGCGCTGCTCGGCCGGCCCTGCTGCGAGACGACACCCCCCTCCCCCTTGAGGGGGGAGGGCCGGGGAGAGGGTGGCAAATGATGCCCTTTCGCTTCCCACCCTCTCCCCCACCCCTCTCCCCTCGAGGGAAAGGGACGCCATCTTCCGGAGGATTCGAAACATGATGTTGCGCGCCCTGCCATTGGTCCTGTTCGCCATCCCGGCCTGGGCCGCCGACCTGACCGCCCAGCTCGAATGGTCGCAGCGGGTGGCGATCGCCATCCCGCTGACCGGCGTGGTCGAGACGGTCAACGTCCAGCCCGGCCAGCGCGTCGACAAGGGTGCCGCGCTCTTGAGCCTGAACCAGACCGTGTTCAAGGCCGGCCTGATGGAGGCGCGCGCCGACATCGAGCGCCTGACCCAGGAGAAGGCCGACGCCCAGCGCGAGCTGGACCGCGCCAACGAGCTGTACGCCCGCACCGTGTCATCGACCACCGAGCTGGACGCCGCCAAGCTGCGCCATGCCCGCGCCGCCGCCCTCCTGGCCGCCGCCGAGGCGCGCGTCGAGAAGGCCCGCCGTCTGCTCGACG
>JAAXVP010000094.1 GCA_013335435.1 Thiobacillus sp.
CCCCAGCCCCTCCCCCTCGAGGGGGGAGGGGTGCGCGGAAGCGTGGGAGAGGGTGGCAATCGACATGGCCGCAAACAACATCATTTCCGAGCAATCGCCTCCTGAATGGCAGCGCCCATCCCCGCCGGGCTCTGGGCCACCACCACGCCGGCCCGCTCCAACGCGACGATCTTGTCCTCGGCCTTGCCCGATCCGCCGGCGATGATCGCCCCGGCATGGCCCATGCGCTTGCCCTTGGGCGCTGTGAGGCCGGCGATGTAGGCCGCCACCGGCTTGTTGACGTGGGCCGTGATGTACTCGGCCGCGGCCTCCTCCGCCGTGCCGCCGATCTCGCCCACCATGATGATCGCCTCAGTCTGCGGGTCGGCCTGGAACATGGCCAGGCAGTCGATGAAGTCGAGGCCCTTGATCGGGTCGCCGCCGATACCGACGCAGGTGGACTGGCCCAGGCCGGCCTGGGTGGTCTGCCAGACCGCCTCGTAGGTCAGGGTGCCGGAGCGGGAGACGATGCCGACCTTGCCCGGCTGGTGGATGAAGCCCGGCATGATGCCGATCTTGCACTCGCCCGGGGTGATCAGGCCGGGGCAGTTGGGACCGATGAGATTCGCCCCGTTGGCCCGGATGGCGGCCTTGACGTTGATCATGTCGCGCACCGGAATGCCCTCGGTGATGCAGGCGATCACCCGGATGCCGGCGTCGGCCGCCTCCAGGATGCCGTCGGCCGCGAAGGCGGCCGGGACGTAGATCATGGTGGCGTCGGCACCGGTATCGCGCACGGCGTCCTTGACGGTGTTGAACACCGGCAGGTCGAGGTGGCGCTGGCCGCCCTTGCCGGGGGTGACGCCGCCGACCATCTGGGTGCCGTAGGCGATGGCCTGCTCGGAATGGAAGGTGCCCTGCTTGCCGGTGAAGCCCTGGCAGATGACCTTGGTTGCCTTGTTAACCAGAATACTCATTCACTTCGCTCCGCCCGCCATTCCCGCGCAGGCGGGAATCCAGGCCAATTTAACTAGGTTCCCGCCGCAGCCTGCCCTCGAAAGGGGTAGTCGGGGGCGGGAACGACGAATTACTTCGCGGCCTCCACGGCGCGACGGGCGGCCTCGTTGAGATCGTTGGCAGCGATGATGGCCAGTCCGGAATTGGCCAGCAGCTCGCGCCCCTGGCTGGCGTTGGTGCCTTCCAGGCGCACCACGACGGGCACCTTGACGCCGACCTCCTTCACCGCCTGGATGATGCCCTCGGCGATCAGGTCGCAGCGCACGATGCCGCCGAAGATGTTGATCAGCACCGCCTTGACGTTCGGGTCGGCCAGGATGATCTGGAAGGCCTGGGCGACCGACTGCGCGGTGGCGCCGCCGCCGACGTCGAGGAAGTTGGCCGGCATGCCGCCCGACAGCTTGATCAGGTCCATGGTCGCCATGGCCAGCCCCGCGCCGTTGACCATGCAGCCGATGTTGCCGTTCAGGGCGATGTAGTTGACGTTGTGGGTGTGCGCCTCGGCCTCTTTCGGGTCGATCTGGGAGAAATCGGCCAGCTCGGCCAGGGCCTTCTGGCGGTAGAGGGCGTTGTCGTCCAGGCCCATCTTGCAGTCCAGCGGCAGGACGCGGCCGTCGGTCGTCACCACCAGGGGGTTGATCTCCAGCAGGGCGAGGTCGCGCTCCATGAAGATGCGGTAGCAGGTCTTCACCAGCTTGACGAAGGCGGCGATCTGGTCGCCCACGAGGCCGAGGCCGAAGGCCAGGTTGCGGCCCTGGTAGTCCATCAGCCCGGTGACCGGATTCACCGTCTCGCGCAGGATCATTTCAGGCGACTTCGCGGCCACCTCCTCGATCTCCATGCCGCCGGCGGCGGAGGCGACCAGGCCGATGCGCTCGGCGGCGCGGTCGACGGTGATCGACAGGTACAGCTCGCGGGCGATCGGCAGGGTCTCCTCGACCAGCATGGTATTGACCGGCTGGCCATCGGGGGCGTTCTGGTAGGTCACCAGGCGGCCGCCCAGCAGCGACTGGGCCATGGCGGTCAGCTCCTCGGCGCTGCGGCACAGCTTGACGCCGCCCGCCTTGCCGCGCCCGCCGGCGTGGACCTGGGCCTTGATCACCCAGGCCTCGCCGCCCAGTTCGGTGGCGGCCGCGGCGCATTGGTCGGCGGCGGAGATGGCGACGCCGCGCGGGGTCGGGATGCCGAACTCGCGCAGCACCGCCTTGGCTTGGTATTCGTGCAGGTTCATGGCGACAACTTCATCTTGAGAAAGGGTTGATTGTAGCGACTCCGGTCGGCTCGAAATGGCGAACATTGCGGGTCGCCACCGCCAGGCCATGTTCCAGCGCCGTGGCGGCGATCAGGAGATCGGCCCCGTCGTGGCCGAGGCCGGCGGAAAGTCGCCCCCAGCGCCGGGAGACATTGAGATCGACCGGCAATATCCGGTCGGAATAGAGATGCAGCAAACGGTCCAGCCAACCGGCCAGCTGATCGGCAAAGACGGGGTCTCGGTCGCGCTGACGGGCGATGCCGCGCTCGATCTCGCCGATGCTGACCACGCTCAAGAACAGGTCCGAGGCACGCTGTTCGCCAACCCAGCGCACCAAGCCGGGATCGCGGTCCCGCTTGCGCAGTTCGGAAAGCACCACCGTATCGAGCAGGAACATCAGAACTCGACATCCCGGAGATTGGCGGCTGCACGGTCGAAGGCCCCATCATCGCGCGGCATGTCGAGCAGCAACTCGTTGAAGCTGGGTGCCTTGTTGCGGTCGCACAGGCGCAACCGTTCGTATTCCTCGGCCGAAAGCACCACCACCGCCGGCCGGCCACGCCGGCTTACGCGCTGCGGCGTGCCCTCCAGCGCCGCGTCGACCACGGTGCTGAACTTGTTCTTGGCGTCCTGCAAGGACCAATCGGCATGGGCCATGGCTCATTCTGTCCAGTTCAACTGGCTAGAATGGTGTGAGGTGAACCATGGATTGTCAAGGTGTTGGGCATGTTTCCACTTCTCAACCTGAGTGGATTACTGCCCGGTAGCGACAACATCTGACGCATCCACCCTCAATAATGGTCTCCACAACGCAAGGAGATCATCATGGCAATCGGCCCCCATCGTCGTCGGACTCGTAAGTCAACGTCCGTTGAATCCGAAATCACGCCGCTGACACGGTTGTGGCTACTACGCATCCTGGTTCCCCTTGGGGGGCATAAGCGCTTTGTCGTGACGGATGGATTCGCCAGCGATGACTTGGCACATGCCCTGGGGCTGGGCAACTGGATCAACCCACCGGAGCGCGATTTCGACCCTAAGGCCGTCCGTACCGAGCTGAGGTCGATTCATCAAGCCTGCGAGCGCTCCAATGGCGATGCCCGGCCTTCCTCTCAACTAGCCGACAACGTCGCGCGACTATCAGAACTGGCGGGTTTGTCCGATGCGGATTGCCGGATTCTGATCTTCGTGGTCCTACTGCGGAACGATCATTTGCTCATGGAGGCGGTATGCCTTCTGGGCGAGTTATCAAACATCCAGTTGTTCCATAAGCTTTCCATGCTGCTTGATCTGCCGGAAGGCGCCATTCGCGATTCATTGAACCGCCAAGGGGCCTTGTATCGTTCCGGCCTGCTCAAGGTGGATCAACCACAACCTGTAAGCTTGATACATAAGTTCGATCTGTTGTCGGACACCTTGGCCGACAACCTGATCGCTTGCGAAACCGACCCGATCGGTTTGCTTCGGGACACGGTTTCGCCTTGCACCCCTCCGCAACTCAGCCTTGATGACTACGAACACGTCGACCAGGCCGTCAGGGTACTGATGCTCTATCTGAAACGATCCCTCGCCAGCGCTCGCAAAGGGGTCAATGTCTTCCTGTACGGCGCTCCCGGAACCGGCAAGAGCCAGTTGGCAAGGGTGTTGGCCCATGAGTTGGGCAGCGAGTTGTTTGAAGTCGCAAGCGAAGATGGCGATGGCGATCCGGTTTCCGGCGAACAGCGATTACGGGCCTATCGGGCGGCGCAATGCTTCTTTGCCCAGCGTCGTTCGATCCTGCTCTTCGATGAGGCAGAAGACGTCTTCCAGGAAGACGCCAACAGGCCGTTCTTCTTGTCCGGAAATCGCAAGTCCAAGGGCGGCAAGGCCTGGATCAACCGCATGTTGGAAACCAATGCAGTACCTACCTTATGGTTGTCCAATTCTTCCGGCGCGCTGGACCCAGCCTTCATACGCCGCTTCGACATGGTGATCGAGTTGCCGATTCCGCCCCAGCATCAGCGCGAGAAGATCGTGCATGCCGCGTGTGGCGACATGCTGGATGAGCAGGCGATAGAACGGTTCGCCCGCTCGGGCGCCCTTGCCCCCGCTGTCATCGCCCGGGCAGCTTCCGTGACGCGGCTTATCCAGGACGATCTTGCGGCGGACCAAATCCCCGCCGTCATCGAATCCCTGATATCGAAAACCCTGGAAGCCCAAGGCCACAATCCGCTCCGACACAATGACCCGAATGCCCTGCCGGAGACCTACAACCCCGCCTTCATCAACTCGGATGCGGACCTTGCCCAGGTAACAGAAGGGCTGACCCGATCCCGCTCGGGCCGGCTATGTCTGTATGGCCCGCCAGGCACAGGCAAGACCGCGTATGCACGTTGGTTGGCCGCAAGGATGGGAATGCCTTTGCTGGTCAAACGAGCCTCTGATTTGCAGTCCATGTGGCTCGGCGAAGCCGAAAAGAACATCGCCCGCGCCTTCAGGGAGGCCGAACAAATGGGCGCCCTGCTGTTGATCGATGAAGTGGACAGCTTCCTCCAGGACCGCCGCAACGCCGAACGAAGCTGGGAAGTCAGCCAGGTCAACGAAATGCTGACCCAGATGGAATCCTTCCCGGGCGTATTCATCGCCTCCACCAACCTGATGGCAGGTCTCGACCAGGCCTCGCTGCGTCGCTTCGATCTAAAGGTGAAGTTCGACTACCTGAAGCACGGACCGGCATGGAAATTACTGTGCCGTCAGTGCGATGCGCTTGGCATCCAACAACCTACATGCGAACTCCGGCCACAACTCAAGCGGTTGGCCAATCTGACCCCGGGTGACTACGCGGCCGTGGCGCGCCAGCATCGTTTCCGCCCCATGGGCTCGGCCGCCGATCTGGTCGCCGCACTCGAAGCGGAGTGCGCCGTGAAAGAAGGTGCTCGCTCGCCAATCGGGTTTGTCTGAGCGGGTCAACGATCACCCCAACATTGCAAACGACAGCTTCTGTCGCCACGACATCATAGTCTTGCTCATCGGCGCAAGGCGCCGGTAACCCATCCAGAAAACGAAAGGGAAAATCATGGCTAAGGCCGGCAGCATCATTGCCATCATCGCGGGCGTATTGGGCCTGGTGGCGGGCTTCTTCACATTATTCGCCGGTGGTATCGGAAGCGCATTCAATACCGACAACGCCGGCATGGTCATCGGCCTGGGCTGGAATGGCATCGTGGCCTCGATACTGGTCATCGTCAGCGGTGGCCTAGGCTTCGCCAAGCAACGCGCGGGGGGCATGTTGAGCCTTATGTTCTCGATTTACGGCATCGCCGTGGGTGGCACCATGGTGGCAATCTGCCTGGCCTTGGCCTTCATTGCCGGTGTGCTGCTGATCTTCGATCCAGCTCAGCCCGATGTGGAGCCCTTGGCCAAACGCTGGCGCACCTTGGCTCTTGGTATCGCGGGCGGAATCGGCATGGCCAACCTGGCCATGATCTGGACCGGGGGCAACCCGACGGCAGGTGCGGTGGAACAGCCCGCGAAAATGGCTTCGACCGCCGCGACCCTGGCCATAGGAGCCACCGCTACGGGCGAACAGTTTGCGGTCACCGTGAATTCCGCTCGCTGGATGGATGTCCTGGGGGATGGCTTGTTTCGTGAAAATGCCAGCCAGGACGCGGTCTTCGCCGTGCTCGACATCACGGTCAAATGCATAGACCGGGAAAGCCGCTGGTATGTCCCGGGCGACTTGACCGTCGTGGTCGATGGCCAGGAACTCAGATTCGACCAGCAGGAGAACATAGTCGGCGTAACGGCGGATTTCTCCGTCATCAACCCCATGATGACCCAGCGCGGGCTTGTGGTTTACAAACTGCCGCGAACGGTCATGAACGCAGCGATCAGTTGGCATCCAGGGCGTGGCTTCGGCCCGGGTGGATTCCTGCTTCATCGTTCCGCCCCCGCCAATGCGCCGGTGGCCGAGACAGTGCCTCCGCCCGCATCGACTCCGTCGGCCAACATGCGCGAATACAAGAAAGGGGGGAGCACCTTGACGGTGACTGAGAAAGCAAACGGCACGCTCAAGTTCGACCTTTTCGCCCTGGCAGAGAGCGGCAACTCAGGCACGGCCAGTGGCCGAATCCAGGCCAGGGATGGAACCGCCACATGGGCGGACAAGGAAATGGATTGCAAACTGGCCTTCCGCTGGCACGGCAACGCCATTCAGGTCACACAGGAAGGCCTTTGCGGGTTCGCCCCGGACGTGGAGGCCGATGGCGAATACGCCATGGTTGGCCCCCGTCCGTAAGACGGATAAAGTTCGGCGAGGCAGACCGGTGCATTCATGCCGATCGCTCGCGCAAACTCAGGAAAACAATGAGGCGTTAAACCGGGAGAAATCATGAAGTGGCTTTCGAAATCCAAGCTTCTCGCTTACCGCCAATGCCCGAAACGTCTGTGGCTGGAGATACACCGGCAGGATTTACGCGTCGATTCGGCGGCCACCAAGGCAAGTTTCCAGATCGGCCATACAGTCGGCGAGATCGCGCGGGAACTCTACAACTCCGAGAAATGCGGCACGGTGCTCGATCCAATGCGTGACGGTTTCGATGTGGCGCTGGAGCAAACGCAAACATTGCTGAAGTCGGCCAAACCGATCTTCGAAGCCACCTTTACGTCTGGAGGTGCTTTGGCAATGGCTGACGTCATGTTGCCCATCCGGCAAGGCCGCCGGCGTGCCTGGCGCATGGTCGAGGTCAAATCATCGACCAAGATCAAGGACTACCACCTGGATGACATCGCCATCCAATCCTATATCGTCCGTGCCGCGGGCATTCCCCTGGCGTCGATCGCACTGGCCCATCTGGATAATCAATGGATCTACCCCGGCGGTGACGATTACGCGGGCCTCCTTCGTGAAACCGACCTGACGGAGCAGGCTACTAGCCGCAATGAAGAAGTCGAGGCCTGGATTGCAGCCGCTCAGAAGATCGCCAGAAAGCGCAAGGAACCCGACCTATGCACGGGGAGGCATTGCAGCGAGCCCTATGCCTGCGGATTCATCGACTATTGCGGCAGCCAGGAGCCACAAGCTGAATACCCGGTTTCATGGTTGCCGGACATACGCACCAAGGCCCTCAAGGAGCATATTGAGCAGAACGACCTGGCCGATATGCGTGACGTTCCCGACGAACTGCTAAACGATCAACAACGCCGCGTAAAAAAGCACACCCTATCCGGCAAGCCGTACTTCGACAGGAAAGGCGCTCAGGCCGCCCTCAAGCCGCATGGCTTGCCGGCCTACTTCCTCGATTTCGAGACCATCAGCCTGCCAGTGCCGATCTGGAAAGGCACTCGGCCTTTCCAGAAAATCCCCTTCCAGTTCAGCGTGCATCGCCTGTCCCGGACGGGGACACTGACGGACAAGGCCTTTCTGGACCTGTCGGGGAAAGACCCTTCGAAAAAACTGGTGGAAGCCCTGCTCGATGCCTGTGGCAAGCGCGGGCCTATCTTTGTCTACAACGCCAGTTTCGAAAAGGGATGCATCAAGGAATTGGCGGATCGGTTTCCACGACATGGACGCGCATTGATGGCCCTGCACGAACGGATCGTCGATCTGTTGCCGATTGTCCAGGCGCATTATTACCACCCAGATCAAGAGGGCAGTTGGAGCATCAAGAGCGTGCTGCCTACGATTGCACCGGAATTGAGCTATGCCAACCTCTATGGTGTGCGAGATGGAGGGATGGCCATGATTGCCTATTTCGAAGCCATTCAATTTAAAACAACGGCAACCAGGAAGAAGAAAATCGAAAGGGAGTTGCTGGACTATTGCGGTCTGGATACCTTGGCAATGGTTAGGTTATGGCGTACCTTAGCTGAATAAAAAACCGTTGGATAAGGTTTATTATAACTTGCAAGGGAATGTGGATTGAAAGAATGGCCGAACTATTTGACTGTTTCAATTAATTACTTCGGAGAAAATAAATGAACGATTTAACTACAACCATCGGACGAGACAACAAAGAAGCCGTTGGACTCGCGGGTGAATACGCGGCAGCTTCCGAACTATGCAAGCGAGGATTCTATGCGCAGCTTACCTTGGGGAATCACAAAAAAACGGACTTGCTTGTTGAATCAAACAATGGGTTGTTTCGGGTTTCTGTAAAGGCCAAAACGGGCTATTCATGGCCCCGAGTCACCGGCATTTGGGCGCCAGACGACCTCTTAGTCTTTGTCGACTTCAAAGGAAAGACGGATACGGAAAGGCCAGACTTTTATGTACTTAACGTTGCTCAATGGAAAACGCTGGTAAAAAAGTTGCAGAAATCAAAGAGCGGAAATGGCAAGATCGACAAAACAACAAACACCCTGTATTGGGATCCGTGGGAAGGAAATGACAAGGGATGGAAGGGGTGTGCAGTGACTGTCAAAGACGTTGTTGGCTTTCGGGATTGCTGGCCAGCAGCCAATTAGAGAAAAAAATGCCACCGAGCCTCTGGGTGGTGGAGGGTGTCCCGAATTTTGTGTAAACGGGGTTGTGCTTAGAGGTTGGCCATCCGGTCTTCGAACTGGATGGTAAAGCGGGTCAGGGCGGCCTTCCAATCACGAATTGGAATGGCCCAGTTCCGACGCCAGGACTGGCCAATCGCCAGGTAGTGGTGAAACCAACCGCAATTGTGAAGCCATAAGAATCGTAGCCATTCAACCGGCTAACCTTCCCCACACAAATTACCGGTAATACACAGCCGTATTAACTGTTACTTGCCGGAACACCTCCCTTAGGCTCGCTGGCTCCAACACCTCCGCCTCATCGCCAAACGACAACAACCACCATCGCAGTTCCCATGAGTCCTGCACGGTGGCTGTAGTGATGACGTAGCCTTCCTCCTCGCTCGGCTCGATCTCCTGATCGACCGAAAGTGGGCATTCCCGTAATTGGACTGCAGCATTTTCTGATAGCGCAAAGCGCAACCGGATAGTGCCTCCGGTCGCGAAATCCAATTCCCCGTTCCGAATGAACGTGTCGAGGTCGAACCCGTCTGGAACGGAGACCGGCTCGTCCAACCTTTCGGCAAACTCCACGCGGTGCAGGGCAATGTGTCGCGGGTCCGTATACCCCTGGAAGGTGCAGACCAGATAGGTAATCCGATCCCGCACCACGAGCCCTAGCGGGTTGATCACATATTCCTTCGCGCTTTCGGCCTGGGGGGAACGGTACTGGATACGGACCTGCTTTTCCTTGAGCAGGCCTTCATATAGCTCGGCCTGTGCGGTCGGATTGACCTCGGGTGTCGCCAGGTTCGGGCCACGGTGCAGCACGCGTATCTTGTCTGGCCATTTGCGCAGGCCATTGCCATGGGCATCCAGTGTTTCCGCCGCCAGCAGGAACTGAGGCGCCAAGTGCGCCAGCGTGGCTTGGGGTAGCAAGCGTTCCAGATAGGTCTTGGCCAGTTGCAGCGTCACGGCGGCATGGGGGTCGAGCGCCGGCAGGTCCATGGCCTGGGCATCCTTGGCCCAACTCCAGCCCCCCGGCTTTGCGTCATCGCAGACAATCGGGAGCGTCTCCGCCAGTTTCACGAGATCGCGCTGGATGGTGCGCAGGCTGACTTCATGCCCCGCGGAGGAGAGTTGGCATTTGATGCTGTCTGTGCCGATCTTGCGTGGATAGCGCGGGATGGCGTTCAAGATGAGTAGCTGACGGTGGAAGGTGTCTCGCATGGTGTGTTTGCCGTTCATGTAGCCATTATTGCCAGTGATGCGACAAATCCTGACGCTTTCAGATGGCCAACGCAATGCCTGCTTGGAAAACGTTTAGCGATCGCCATCAAATTGCATGCGACAGGTAACGTCGCCTCTATGCATTACGCTGAATTTTCCAAGTTTTCCTGGGATGGTTCGGCACATGCACAACCGGCACAACTCCAGACACGACTTCGCGGCGGTTGACCGTAGGAGTGTGTCCGCCCAGTTGAGGGGATATGGTGACCGGCGCGAGACGGCTTACACACGTTTGCTCGAACGCCGGCTGAGCATTTGCCCAGACGCGGACCTGGCGACCGTGTCATTGGAATTCGGGCGCCGACTGCATCGATGGGACTGGCTCAAGCAACTGGCGCGAAGTGCAACACGCCTGCCGATACTGGGCGCCATTGTCGATCTCAAGTGTCTCCTGTTCTTCGCCGCCGGGGCTGGCTCGACCTGGCTTGCCACTTCCCAAGGCACGCTGACCCAACTGGGACTCAAATTTACAAGGTGGATTTCGTGAATCCCAATGACGCATCCGTCGTGGCTTTGAGCCGGGGGGTTTTGGAGATCGCCATGCGCTGGGCGTGTCAAACGCCAAGCCGATAGCGGCAATCGCTTCGGGCGTCGATCAAGCCAAAGACTCTATCGGCGGTTTCGCCCCGTACTGATCAGTTTCTTATCTCGTGCACGGCCGACAACCCAGGCAATCAGCTCGGCATGGTTGACCGGCTCGCAACTGACCAGATCCTTGCGCGTCGCCTCGATTTGAGCCATCAGGGAAGCCTCTTCGATTACCTGTATGTCCACACGATCCTGGTCTTCCTTGCGCTTGTCGGGCTTCAGGCAATAGCGATGCAAGATATCCAGCGAGTTGATCAACGAGTCGAGGATGTCCCAGAGCATCACCTGCCGGGTCACGATTTCCATCTGCCTGGCGACGTGCTCCGGCATCGTGTCGTCGGCCAAGGCCCCAGTAAGCGCGATAAGGTGTTTGCCCGTCCGGTTGTACTGGCCACCTTGGTTCAATAGCCATTCGAGTTTTTCGTTGACGATGTCTTCGATGTTCATGATCTCATTTAGTCAGTAGTGATCTGAAGTCGAGATCGTAAGGCGCCATAGCGACAATAGTTGTCGCGAACAAGCGAGGACAACAACCAATGATTCGGTACGTTCGACAGTTCACGGGGGGTATGCAAACTTTGACTACACCCACGATGAGCTGCCGGTAATACCCATCCCGGGGCCAGTTTCTCTGGACCCCGTTCACGCCAAGTTCTGAATTCCATCTGCCTTTCCGGTAGCATCTGGCCTTCATCCAGAGGGAATTGCCGTGAAAGACATCCTTGTTCTTTATTACAGCCTGCACGGCTCGGTGAAGCAGCTGGCCGCCCACATCGCCCACGGCGTCGAATCGGTGCCGGGCGCGCGGGCGCGCCTGCGCACGGTACCCAAGGTGGTCTCGGAATCGGAAGGACCGGCCAAACTGGTGCCGGATGAGGGCGCGCCCTATGCCACTCACAAGGACCTGGAGGAATGCGCCGGCCTGGCGCTCGGTTCGCCGACCCGGTTCGGCAACATGGCGGCGGCGATGAAGTATTTCTGGGACGGCACTTCGGGCCTGTGGCTGTCCGGTGCACTGGCCGGCAAGCCGGCCTGCGTGTTCACCTCCACCGCCAGCCTGCACGGCGGCCAGGAGACCACCCTGGTTTCCATGATGCTACCCCTCCTGCATCACGGCATGGTCATCGCCGGCCTGCCCTACTTGAATCCGGA
>JAAXVP010000375.1 GCA_013335435.1 Thiobacillus sp.
GCCCCTCCCCCTCGAGGGGGGAGGGGAGCGCGGCAGCGCGGGTGAGGGTGGAGTCGCTACGCTTCATCTCGGTGCTGAACCTATCGGCATTTGCTCTCCTGGCAGCCACCACAACCCACGCCGCCGACCTCTCCACCACCCTGCAAACCGACTGGCACGCCCCCCGTTCCGCCGCCTTCGCCCAGGCCGCCGCGGCACTCCCGCCGGCCGTCGAGCGCCTGTGCCTCGCCACGCCGGAACACCCCGAAGCCGCCCTGTCCGGTGCCCGCCAGGCCTGGACCGACAGCCTGTCCGCCTGGGAGCGTTTGTCCGGCGTCGCCATCGGACCGGTCCTGGAACGCCACGCCCAGCGCGCCCTCGACTTCACCCCGACCCGGCCGCGCCTGATCGAGAAGGCCATCAAGTCGGCCCCGCAGAGCGCCGCCGAGATGGAACTCGTCGGCACCCCGGCCAAGGGCCTGCCGGCCCTGGAATGGCTGCTCTGGACCAGGCCGGTGCGGCCGGCCACGCCCGAGTGCGCCTATGCCGTCCAGGTGGCGCGGGAGCTGGAGCACGAGGCCGCCGCTCTGGCCGCCGCCCGGCCGGCGGCCATGGACGATCCCGGCCGGCTGGCCGAACTGGTCAACCAGTGGGTGGGTGGCATCGAGCGCCTGCGCTGGCCGGGCATGGAGATGCCCCTCCGGGTGGCCATGACCGCCGGGCCGGAGACCACACCTGATTGGCCGCGCAGCGCCAGCGGCGCCTACGCCCTGGCCTGGGCGGCCCAATGGGACGCCCTGCGCGGCCTGGCGGTTTCCGGCGAGGCGTCCCTGGCGGGCCAGTTGCGGGCGCGCGGCAAGACTGGCCTGGCCGATGCCCTGGTCGCCGAGGTGGCCGCGCTGGACACACGCATGGCCGGGCTCGATGGCCGCGACCGCGTCGCCGTCCTGGCCGCCGCCCAGGACCTCGCGGGCCTCAAGCACCGGGTGGAGACCGAAGTGGCGCCGGAGCTGGGGGTCGTCATCGGGTTTTCCGACGCGGATGGGGATTGACGATGCCAATCAAGCGGGCGGCAATCTTCCGGAAGCGTTCCCATTCCGTCATTCCCGCGCAGGCGGGAATCCAGCCCGATTCGACTGGGTCCCCGCCTGCGCGGGGACGACGGACCTCTATGCGGTCCGATGGCCAGGTCGACATGGCCGAGACCCTGTCCCCCACCGCGTCATTGCAACGGCCGCGGGGGAGGACAATCAACCGCCGCACCTTCCTGCTCGGCCTGGCCGCCGTTCTGGCCGCGCCCCGGCTGGCCCTCGCCGCCGCGCCCTCGGCCACCCTGGCCGCCGCCTGGCAGGCCGGGCGGGACAACCGGGTCGGCCTGCTGGCAGCCGGGGAGGGTGGCCTCGCCATCGCCGCCCAGCTCGATGTGCCCACCCGCGCCCACGGACTGCTGGCCGAGCTGTCCGGCACCCTGCTGGCGGTGGCCCGGCGGCCGGGCGACTGGCTGCTGCGCTGGGATCGCCGGGGCAGGGCGCTGGCCTGGCGCTGGATCGAGCCCGGCCGCGCCTTCGCCGGACACCTCCTGGCCAGCCCGGACGGCGCCACGGTGTACAGCACCGAGATCGACCTGGAGACCGGCGCCGGCCTGGTCGGCGTGCGCGATGCGGCCAGCCTGGAGAAGCGGGCGGAGTGGTCCACCCTGGGTCTGGACCCGCACCAGCTGGCCTGGGACCGCACCCGGCCGGGCGCCCTGATCGTCGCCAACGGCGGCGTGCCCACCCGGCCGGAGACCGGCCGCCTCAAGCTGGAGCTGGGGCGGATGGATTCCTCCCTGGTCCGTCTCGACCTCGGCACTGGCGCCCCGCTCGGGCAATGGCGCCTGGCCGACCCGCGCCTGTCCCTGCGCCACCTGGCCTGGAACGGCGGGCGCCTGGGCATCGCCCTGCAGGCCGAGCACGACGACCCGGCCGCCAAGGCGGCGGCCCCGGTCCTGGCGGTGCTGGCGGACGACCGCCTGGAGACGGTGCCCGGCCCGGCCCTGGCCGGCTACGGCGGCGCCATCGCACCCTACGGCGACGGCTTCGCCATCGGCTGCCCGCGCGCCCAGGGCGTCGCCCTGTACGGTCGCGCCGGCTACCGGGGCCGGGTGGAACTGGCCGAGGCCTGCCCGCTGGCGACGGTGGATGGTCGCCTCTGGGCCGGCGGCCGCGACCGTGTGTTGTCCCTGGCTGAGGACAAGGCCATGTCTGGCACCGCGAGCCGCTCCGACATACGGCTCGATAACCACTGGATTGCCATCTAACAGCCGGGTCGAAAACCCCTACTTCGATTGGGCGATAGGTGTTGCCTATCAATCAATTTATTACAACCAATTAGAGATAGCTATCGTCCGCAGGTAGAGTTCGTTCAGTCGCATGACTACAAACCGCAGTGCCACCCAACCAAGGAGATAGAACGATGCAATCCCTGATCAACACCGAAGTGCAACCCTTCAAGGCCCAGGCCTTCCACAACGGCAAGTTCATCCAGGTGACCGAGGCCGACCTGAAGGGCAAGTGGTCCGTCCTGATCTTCATGCCGGCCGCCTTCACCTTCAACTGTCCGACCGAAATCGAGGATGCCGCCGACAACTACGCCGAGTTCCAGAAGGCCGGCGCCGAGGTGTACATCGTCACCACCGACACCCACTTCTCCCACAAGGTCTGGCACGAGACCTCCCCGGCGGTGGGCAAGGCCAGGTTCCCCCTGGTCGGCGACCCCACCCACGCCCTGACCAACGCCTTCGGCGTCCACATCCCGGAAGAGGGCCTGGCCCTGCGCGGCACCTTCGTCATCAACCCGGACGGCGTCATCAAGACCCTGGAGATCCATGACAACGCCATCGCCCGCGATGTCCAGGAGACCCTGCGCAAGCTGAAGGCCGCCCAGTACGTCGCCGCCCACCCGAACCAGGTCTGCCCGGCCAAGTGGAAGGAAGGCGCCGAGACCCTGACCCCGTCGCTGGACCTGGTCGGCAAGATCTGACGCCATTCACCCCTCCCCCGGCGGGGGAGGGGTGAA
>JAAXVP010000376.1 GCA_013335435.1 Thiobacillus sp.
GCGGCCGGCCCGACATGGCCCAGGCCGGCGGCACCCAGCCGGAACACCTGGGCGCCGCACTGGCCTCGGTAACGGATTGGGTGCAGGCAAAACTATAGAGGCCGGGACGGCGAATCGCGGGCTCACCAGAATGGGGAACACGGCATGTTTGGCTTCTTCAAGAAGAAAAGCGAAGACGAAGGGGTACTGACCAATCTCAAGACCGTTTCCCGCTGGCTCGAATCGCTGCCCACCGGCGACATCTACAGCGCCCAGGAAAAGGTGGTCCAGCACCTGATCCAGTTCAACCACGCCGACCAGGAACAGGGCTACACCAAGGACCGCCTCCAGGTTCTCATGCACCTGGACGAGAAGACGCGCGAGATGCAGGAATCGCTCGGCCTGCAATACCTGCGCAACTCGCGCATGTCGAAGTCGCTCGAGGTACGCCTGTGGACCGCCATCCACGCCTTCTACTGGGAGGTCACGCGGGGCTACCACAGCTTCCTGATGGACTTCATCGCCAACCCGGGCGGCAGCAAGATCCAAGCACTCATCCCGCAGATCACCGTGCGCGGCATCCGGGGCTTCGCCGACATCATCAAGTGGCGCTATTTCCGCTACGAGAAGATGGATGGCAAGCTCTGGTTGCGCATGCACAACCTGTACCGCATCGCCGAGTTCGACCGCTTCGCCGGCACCCCGGTCACCGCCTACCCGGGCGAACTGCGCCAGCGCACCGCCGCCGAGGAATACGGCCAAGCCCTGCTGCTGTCGCCGTTCGGCAGCGGCAACCTGCTGCCGCGGGAAATCGAGATGGTCGACCAGTGGCTGGACAACTGGTCCAACCGCATCCGCATCGATACCGCCTACAAGGCGGACCGGCATGCCTTCTACGTCGACACCGGCAAGGGCCAGGGGGTCCGCCGCTGCACCGATGTGGCCGCCGACGCCAACCTGCGCTACCTGGCCACCCAGGAACTGCTCGCCCGGATCGAGGAAGTGCGCGAGGCCTTGGGCAAGGGCACGGCACCGGTAAACCTGGGCCTGACCGAGGACTTCCGCGTTCCCGAGGGCTACAGTCTGCTCAAGCAGGTCGAGGCGGCCTGGGCGATGCCCGGCGAGGACGACCGCCGGCGCGGTCCGCGCCTGCCCCAGGATGGCCGCTGGCGGGTGATCCACGGCCTCGCCAACATCTGTACCGAACTGTCCAAGGCCGAATTCGGCGGCAATACCGAGAACAGCCTGAGCAACGAGGAAATGCTCGATATCCGGCTATACGGTTTCGTCACCGAACGAACCAAGGAACGCCTGCAGGAACACGAACGCGAAACCCGCCGGCAACACCGGCAGGACGTCTGGGAACAGCGCGACGTCAGCGAAAGCGGCATCGCCTTCCGGGTCGACCCGCGCGACAGCGAGTGGGTGAAGATCGGCAAGCTGGTCGCCATTGCGCCCTTCGACGAAGAACGTTGGAACATCGGCATCGTCAGCCGCCTGGCCAGCCAGGACAAGGACAATCGCCTGGTCGGGGTCAAGCTGCTGACCAGCCTGATCCAGGCCGTACAACTGAAGGCGGACGATATCGATACCACGCGGGGCTATACCGTCGACGAGATGGACCAGGTGGCGGTCGACCCGCAAAACTGCGCCCTGCTCCTGCACGACGGCGAACAGAAACGCCTGATCATCGATAGCGCGCGCTACTCGCGCGACCGCCGCTACCTGCTGCGCCCGCCCAAGGCCGACAGCCAGGTCATCCGCCTGGAAACCGTCGAAGATACCGGCGAATCCTGGCTCAAGGTCGACTTCAACGTGGTCGCTGTCTGAGCCGATTCAGCGCCCGGCCGGCCAGCACATCCGCTCTTCCACGGCCTTGGCCCAGGCCGGCAGGCTGGCCTTGAGGCCGGCCAGCTTGCCGGCCTCGTCCGCGGCGCAACCCAGATGGCCGGTACCCATGCTCGGCCGGGGCCCGTACTCCACCTTGTCGAGGCCCTTGCCACGGAGGGTGTCGCGGTACTGGTTGGCCTGGGTCTCGTTGGTGAACACGCCGAGCGAATAGGCCTGCGCCATGGCGCCCTGGGTAATGGCCATGACATCCTTCACGCCGGCCGCCTGGATCGATTTCATCACCTTGTCCCGACGCGCCGCCTCGTACTCGGGCGGCCAGAACACCCACCAGGCGAGTTCCTTGTCGAACCGGTAGCTGCAAGCACCGCCTTCGAGCCCGGCGGTTTTCAGGAGCCCACCCACTTCCTGGAAGCGCGCCTGGCTCATCTCGGACACTTCGACACAGAGCGCAGTCGTCACCACCGGCTTGGCGCTATCGGCCGCCTTCGCACCCGGCTTGTAGGCGGCCGGCTGACTCCAGACGCGGATCTTGCCGGCGTTGAACTCCTGCAACGACGCGGTGCGCAAGTTGACCAGGTACGGCCAGGCCAGCCCAGCCACCAGAGCCACCAGGTTAAGCACCAGCAGGAAGCGCGTCACGCGCCCGATACGCCCAAATCCCGAGCCAGCCAAAGCAACCCCTCCAATACCAGATTCGATTCGATCGTCACCGGGCCGGCCAGATGCGCGGCCAAAGCCCCGGCATCGCCGCCGGTCAACACCACCGGTACCGCCCGGCCCAGCTGGCTGGCCAACCGGTCGCGCATGGCCTCGACCGCACCGGCCAGGGCGGTCAGGATGCCGGTCGCCACGGCATCGCCGGTGGATCGGGGAAACGCGCTCCAGACACCCGGCAATTCCGGTACCGCCGCCGTGCCGCCGGCCAGGGCCTGGCGCATGAGGGCGACGCCCGGCAGGATCATACCGCCGAGGAACTCGCCGTCGCCAGCCAGGGCGTCGACGGTCACGGCGGTGCCCGCGCTGACCGCCACGCACGGGGCATGGCCGCGCCGCCGGCAGGCAATCAGGCCGGCATAGCGATCGGCACCGAGCGTCTCCGGCCGTTCGTAGCGATTGACGATACCGTGCGCCGAGGCAGCCGGAGCCAGCCAGTGGCCCGGCCGGCCGGCCAGCAGGGCCTCGATGCCGGCGCAGATCGGAAGAGC
>JAAXVP010000377.1 GCA_013335435.1 Thiobacillus sp.
CGCCACCGGCCAGGTCCAGGTCGCCGACCCGACCGTCGCCATCGCGGCCTGCCCATGACGGCGGCCGCCCCGATGACCCCGCCGACGGCTTGGGACACGCCGATTCATTCGTATTCGTCGTTCCCGCGTAGGCGGGAACCCAGTTTTATCAAGGCACTGGATCCCCGCCTACGCGGGGATGATGAATAACCCAGCGTTCCCCTGGACACCATGCCGGCCGCCGCCCTCGTCCACAAGCCGCCGCCTACGCACCGCCCGCCCCTGCCGGCCGGCGTGCGCGCCAAGCTGAAGCTGGGCGGTGCCCACGACGAGGCCGAGAAGCAGGCCGACCGCATCGCCGCCCAGGCCCTGGCCCGGCCGCTCGTCGCGCCCGTCGCCGCCGCCGACCCGCGCCCGGCCATCCGCCGTGCCCTGGCGCCCGCCGAGGAGAGCGAGCGCTCACCTGTCGAGGACGACGAGGCCCTGCCGGAGGCCATCGAGCGGGAGATCGCCGCCCTGCAATCCGGTGGCCAGCCCCTGCCGCCGCCGCTACGCGCCGACATGGAGGCGCGCTTCGGCATCGACCTCTCCACGGTGCGCCTCCACACCGGTGCCGACGCCGCCCGTCTGAACGAGACCCTGCACGCCCACGCCTTCGCGGTGGGCGAACACATCGCCTTCAACCAGGGCCGCTACCAGCCCGACACCGGACCCGGCCGCTTCCTGCTCGCCCACGAGCTGGCCCACGTCGCCCAGCAGCGCGGCGCGACGACCGGAGTGGAACGACAGCCGGTCCGGCGCGGCTTCTGGAGCAACCTCTACGACCGCGCCGCCAGCACCCTGGGCGACATCGCCAACTGGGCCGCCGACCAGGTGCGCGAGTTCGGCTGGCGCCTGCTGGAGAGCATCGCGCCCGAGTTCGCCCGCACCGTCCGGGCCATCGCCGACGAAGGCATCCTCAACTGGCTCGGCCGCCAGGTGGCGCGGGCCTGGGACGCCTACATCGGCACCCTGCGCGCCCTGGTGCCGTTCGAGGGCCCGCGCCAGCTGATCGACCTGTTCGCCGGCCTGGTCGAGCGCGCCGCCCGCATCGCCGCCGCCCTCGCCTCGGGCAACTGCGAGCCCCTGATGCAGGCGATCTCGGAACTCAAGACCTTCGTCACCGAGACCGTGGGGGTGGCCTGGGACCGCCTGGCCGAGTTCCTGCGTCCCATCGGCGAGTTCTTCACCGGCCTCTGGAACGACTTCGGCGCCCCGGCGGTGCAGTGGTTGCAGGAGTTCGGCGGCACCGTATGGGAAGGCATCCAGCAACTGGGCCGGGACTTCTGGGAGTGGATCCGGCCGGTGCGCGAGGCCGCCGAGCGGATCTGGAACTGGTTCAAGGACACCCTGTTCGGCTCCTCCGAGGGCGACGAGGCGGGCGCCAGCCAGGGCGGCGTGATCGGCTGGATCAGCCGCAAGGCGGGCGAGGCCTGGGACTGGGTCAAGGAACGCACCCGCCCGGTCTGGCAGCCGGTGGCCGAGTTTGCCGGCCGGGTCGCCGAGCTGATCCCGCCCGCCTTCGTGCGCGAGATGGGCGAGCACGCCCAGCAGCTGTCCAGCGAGCTGAACACCGCCTCGGACGGCATGAACGGCGGCGAGGGGGTGCCGGAGTCGCGCGACACCCTGGCCTCGGTGCTGCCCTCGGTGGAAAACATCATCGCCACGGTGCGCCGGATCATCGTCGGCGCCGGCCAGTGGCTGGGCGCGCGCATCGCCGGGGTGGGCGAACTGGTCACCGGCCTGGTCGGCCGCCTGCGCGCCAGCGAATGGCTGTCCTGGCTCGCCGGGGCCTTCACCTGGCTGGAGGAGGCGGTCGCCAGCCTGGTCACCTGGGCGCAGAACGGCGTCGCCACGCTGTTCAATTGGCTGGTGCAGGGCTTCGACGCCCTGACGCCGTTCATCCAACTAGTCCTGGAGACGGTGCGCAAGGTCATCGCCATCTACGCCGACCTGCTGCAACTGCCGCTCCTGATCCTCAACTCGATCTGGCAACGGGTGCCGGCCTGCATCCGCGAGCCGGTCGAGAACTTCATCAAGAACCAGGTCCTGGCCCGCATTCCTGTCTTTGGCCAGTTCTTCAGCGACCCCGAGCTGTGGCCGCGCGTCCAGCAGACCGCCCTGGGCATCCTGCGCCGCATCTTCGTCGACGGCGACCTGCCGGGCGCCGCCTGGGCCTTCTTCCAGGCCGTGCTGCGCATCTTCAACGTGCCGCCCGAGCTGGTGGTGCAGATCCTGGCCAAGGCGGCCGGCGCCATGGCCGCCATCCTCACCAACCCGCTCGGCTTCCTATCCAACCTGCTGCGCGCCGTCGGCGCCGGTTTCACCGGCTTCTTCAGCAACATCGGCACTCATCTGCTGACCGGCTTCTCGGCCTGGCTGTTCAGCACCGTGCGCGAGGCCGGCATCAACCCGCCGGCCGACTTCTCCCTGCGCTCGGTGCTCGGCTTCGTCCTGGAGGTGCTCGGCATCACGGTGGAGAACATCTTCGCCCGCCTGCGCCGGCGCATCGACCCGGCCATCGTCGCCCGCCTGCAACAGATGCTGGAGATCGCCACCGGGGTCTGGTCCTTCGTCGCCACCCTGATCAACGACGGCCCGGCGGCGCTCTGGCAGCAGCTGTCCGAGCGCCTGTCCAACCTGTGGGACTCGGTGGTCAACGGCGTCATCGGCTTCATCACCGAGCGGGTGATCGGCTGGGCCAGCCGCTGGCTGCTGTCGCTCCTGGACGTCACCGGCATCATGCCGGTGATCAACACCCTGATCGCCATCTACCGGGCCATCCAGTCGTTCATGGAATACCTGCGCCAGATGCTGGAGATCGTCAACCGGGTGCTGGACGGCATCATGGGCATCGCCAGCGGCGCCATCGCCCAGGCCGCCGGCTTCGTCGAGAGCGCCCTGGCCAGTTCCCTGCCCATCGCCATCGGCTTCCTGGCCAACCAGGCCGGCCTGGGCCGGCTGTCCCAGCGCCTGCGCGAGATACTGGGGTCGCTGAGATCGGAAGAGC